>JAHFEJ010000124.1 GCA_023248535.1 Nitrospinales bacterium
CCGTCTGATTCTTCA
Source organism: Nitrospinales bacterium (assembly GCA_023248535.1). Classification (GTDB taxonomy): domain Bacteria; phylum Nitrospinota_A; class UBA7883; order JACRGQ01; family JACRGQ01; genus JACRGQ01. The sequence goes on from JAHFEJ010000124.1 coordinate 16, forward strand.
TCTTGCGGCCAATCCCGCCAAGGTGTGCACTACCAGCGAAATTGCCAAGGCGCAGGACATACCGTCCGCTTTCCTTAAGAAAATAATTCAGGACTTGCGGCCATCCGGTTTCATCACTTCGGCCAAAGGGCAAAAAGGGGGAATCCTGCTGAACGTTCCCCCGGAAACCATCACGGTCAGCGATGTCATACAGGCGGTTGAAGGCCCCCTGTTCCTGAATGTTTGCCTTGTGAAAAAGGGGGCCTGTGCCCGCGACGAGGTATGCCCGGTGCACGAGATGTGGAGAAAGTGCCAGGAAGCGGTGAATGGCATCTGGATGGAGTACAACTTCAAGGAAATGACTGAAAGGGGCAGGCGGCTGTCCGAGGCATATTACATGGAAAAACTGAAAAAGGCCGGTACGGCGAACGACGCGCGGAGGCTGGAAAAAAAGTTAAAAGTCCGCTAGGCGGATAACAGTTGAGGGTTTTCATTTTAACAGTTTTAAGGGAGGGTCTTGTATGAGCGCTCATGCAACAACCGGGCAGCACTGGGATACCAGTGTAGCGCCCCTATTGGTGGCGGTGGGGTGTTTACTCGCCGTGCCGCTGCCATTCGCCAGCTATTTCCAGTACCACAGCCTGGGAATGGCGGTGGGATTTCTGGGAATCGGAGTGCCGGTTCTTCTGGCGGGCATTGCTGTCTGGGTGCAGGAAGGCATAGCTCAGAAGCATGATCAGTTTGGGTATTCCCAAATGGCACTGCCCATATTCATCACTTCCGAAGTTCTTATTTTCCTCGGCCTGTTCACCAGCTACTGGGCGCTTCGGCTTTTGGCCCCGGCATGGCCGCCGGCCGGCTCGCCGCATATTGGCCTTACCATTCCAATCATAATGACCATCGTGCTTGTTACCTCAAGCGTCACTTATCACATGGCGGAAGGGAAGCTGGAAGAAGGGGATATGGGCGGATTCAGATCCATGCTCGGCCTCACTCTTTTGCTGGGGGTTGTCTTCCTGGGGCTGACCATCACTGAATACAGCCACCTCATCGGCGAAAAATTCACTCCGTCGGCCAATATTTTCGGGTCGGCGTTTTACTCCATTACCGGTTTCCACGCCGCGCACGTTCTTATCGGACTCGGCACGTTCATCGCCGTTTTGCTTCCGGCGTTGAAGGGGAAGACGAACATGGATTTCGTGAAATGCGCCGGAGTGTACTGGCATTTTGTCGACATCGTCTGGTTCTTCGTCGTTTCCCAAATATACTTCTGGTAGAGCGATGAAAAAAGCGGAGAAGGGGATGCTCATGCGCACGGCGCTATGGATATTTCTTTTCACGGCGTTTGCCGCAGGCACCGCCTCCGCCGGTTACGGACGTATCGCCGAATCCGCCATTGACCTTTCAACCCTGAAAATCGATGAGAACAAATATTTGGGGAAGAAGCTTAATGGCGGAATGGCTCTGGTGGGCCAGGATGGCGGCCGGTTCAATCTGGAAGACATGTTTGGCAAGCCGTTGATACTTATTCTTTCCTATTACACGTGCGATGGGGTTTGCTCCACCGTGAACTCCGATCTCAGGGATGTCCTGGCAAAGGCGGGACGAGTAGAGATTGGCAAGGACTTTAACGTCCTTACCGTTTCATTCGATAAAAACGACACCGTTGAAGCTATAGCCCATTTCCGCAGAGACCTTTCCCTTCCCCCTAACCAAGCCAGGGCATGGAAACATGCCCTGGCAGTTAATTCCCTGGAAGTGGAGGAATTGGCCGCCGGAATCGGGTTCAAGTATTTCTGGTCGCCCCGCGACCGGATGTTTCTTCATCCCAACGTGTATATTTTCGTATCTCCAGAAGGAAGGGTGACTCGTTACCTGTATGCATCCCGCGTGGAAGCGCGGGACGTGGAAGTGGCTCTGACTGAAACAGCCCAAGGGCAGTTGAGGCCCAATCAACTCGGCAACCTGCTTATCAGCTATTGTTTCAGTTACAACTACAAGGTGGGGAAGTACACCCTGAATCTTCCGGTTTTCATCGGCCTCGGTTCGCTCACGATCGGGGGATTGTCGTTACTCGCAGGCATTTATGTTCAAAAAAGAAAAAGAATCAAATAAGGGAGGAGTTTTTATGCGTTACTTCTCAGTGTTAAGAATCTTGGGGGCGGTGGCGCTAACCGCCGTTCCCGCGCTCGCATCCGGCGGGGGAGGGGAGATCGCCGATCCCGCCCACGGATGGGATGTGCTGTGGGAACATGTGTTAATTGACCTGTTCGCCATCGGCGCCGTATTCGCTGTGGCGGCTGCCTACTGGTTGATCAAGTACAAGGCGGACAGCCCGACCGCGGTGGGAACAGGCCCAACGCTTTCGCGGGCCCAGATGTTCGGATGGGCGCTCATTCCGGCGTTCATCTTCATGGCGGACGACTTTTATCTCGCCGCGAACGGATGGACCCTTTGGAACACCTACCGGACCGTCCCCAAGGACGCGCTCGAGGTCAAAGTGACCGCTTCGATGTGGCAATGGAATTTTGAATACGACAACGGCGCCACCTCGGACGTTCTGAAGGTTCCGGCGGGGCGGCCCGTTGTGCTGCGGATGACCAGTGAAGATGTTGTCCACTCATTTTTCCTGCCGAAGCATCGGGTGAAGGAAGACGTGATGCCGGGCCGGGTGACGTATCTCTGGTTCTACCCCAAAGAAGCGGGGAAAACCTATGTAACGTGCACCGAATTTTGCGGAGCGCAACACGCCGAAATGAGCGCCGATGTCGAGGAGCTTCCGGCGGCGGAATTTAATAGCTGGTTGGCTTCGGCCGGCACCCCGGCCGCTCCGGCGGCTACCGGCGCCCAGCCTGACGCCGCACCTGGCGGCGCCCTATAAAACTGAGGAGAAAATAAAAATGAAAGAGTGGATATTTACAACCGACCATAAACGGGTCGGAATCCTGTATCTTGTAGGATCCATGGCCGCGTTTGCGGTTGCGGGGATCATGGCGTTGTTGATACGCGCCGAGCAGTTCAATCCCGGCCTGGGGGTGGCATCGGAACCGACCCAGTACAACACATGGCTTTATTTTCACGGCGCCGCGATGATATTGGGTTTCTTGATACCCGGTCTCACCGGCTTCGCCGCAAACTATCTTATCCCGCTTATGATTGGCGCCAAGGATGTCGCGTTCCCCCGGCTGAACGCCCTTAGCCTTTGGCTGTTCTGGATGGGCATCGTCGTCGCGCTCCTTACGTTTGTCATTCCCGACGCGCCCGATATCATGTGGACGGGCTATCCTCCGTATTCCATAAAAACGAGCGGCAATACCGCGTTCTATGTTTTCACCGTCCACCTCATCGGCTTTTCGTCGATTCTGGGCGCGGTCAATTTTCTCACCACCATCATCTACATGCGCGCGCCGGGCATGGGCTGGATGCAGATGAACGTTTTCGTCTGGAGCCTCTTCACCGGCCTCATCGTCCAGCTTATTTTCGTGCCGGTGCTCGCCGCCGCCGTGACGTTGTTACTGTTCGACAAGTATCTGGGAACGCATTTCTTCGACGCCGCGGCGGGCGGGGACGTGCTGCTGTACCAGAACCTTTTCTGGTTCTATTCGCACCCTGCCGTTTACGTCATATTCCTGCCGGCGATGGGGCTGTTGTTCGAGATCATCTCAACCAACACGAAAAACCGCCCGTTCAATTACAACGCGCTGGTTGTGGGGATGTGCGGCCTCGTTTTAATTACCGGTGAAGTGTGGGTGCACCACCTCTACACCTCCGGTATGCCCGACTGGATACGGATCGGCCAGATGCTGACCACGCTAATGATTTCGGTTCCGGTGGGGGTCATGGTCATGTCCCTCTGGGGAACGCTTTACAAGGGGGCGATCTCGTTCAATACGGGTATGTATTATGGCGCCGCTTGCCTTTTCCTGCTTTTGCTGGGCGGGCTTACCGGCATACCACTCGCGATGACCGCGCTGGATTTGCACCTGGCCGAGACCTCATTCATTCACGCCCACTTCCATTTCATCATGGGCATTTTCGCGGCTTTCGTGGTGTTCGGCTCGGTCTTCTTCTACTTTCCCAAGATGACGGGGAGAATGTACAACGAAGCGTTGGGTAAACTCTCGTTCTGGCTGAACTTTATCGGCGTGAACGTGACGTTCTGGCCGCTGTTCATTATCGGCGTCAAATACGGAATGCCGCGCCGGTACTACGACTATGCCAGGATTCCAGAGGCTACCCCGTACCATCACGTTGCAACTTACGGGGCGATAATGGTGGCGCTGGGCATAACTCTCATGCTCGTCAACTGGATTTACAGCGCCATCAAGGGGCCGAAAGCTGTGGAAAATCCGTGGCGCTCCGCCTCGCTTGAGTGGACTCACGCGGCCAGCCCGCCGCCGCATGGCAATTTCGCCGCACCGGTGACCGTTTCCTCCGATTGGACGCCGTACAACTACAAATAAGAGCTATTCATAGGCAGCCTGCAAGGGCGGGGGCTTTAAAAAGCCCCCGCCCTTTTTTTTTAGGATCATCTCCCAAGTGAGTGGGTAGAATCGTCATAATTCCTCCAGCATGCAGGTAAGGATTTTAAGGCGGAGGTACTCCTCATCCCGCAGGCCGTAA
>JAHFEJ010000056.1 GCA_023248535.1 Nitrospinales bacterium
GGGGTTCATCCCCCGGCTCTTTAAGCCATTAAAGGGAGTTAAGAGGGAACTGGATTATCACAAGAAAGAGGGGGAGAGAGGGGGAGAAGAAGGGAAAAGAAGGGGAATGCTAAAAAAAAGACACGTCAATCGTCGTCGTCGGAAAAAAGGCCAACAGTCACGGATGCTGCACCGCCGACTACAACACCACCAAACTCATCATCATCCTTCATCGGCACACACCCATCGACCGGAGAGGCCACCTTGACCTTAAAGAGTTTCTCAAAAAGAAAGCAGACCAAGCCCGTCACCGCCACTATCCCTATAACTATCATCGCTTCAAACATCATGCTTTCCCTTCATTCAAGTTATAGATATAATACCGCATCATCCCTGATAAGTCAAGAGAATAGCCACTATTACAATCCCTGCCTCATAATGCCTACCCATTCCTCCCAACTTCGCGCTACTCTTGCCCATCGATTCAGGGTTTCTATGCTATGCCCTTTGTCGTGGGAACTTTCGAGTAATTCAATCGCCAGCAATTCGTTGATGGCATTGTCGAACCTCTTTCTGACCACCCCGCGAATATAAAGCAAATCTTTACGCTTGGGGTTCTCTTGTACTTGTACCGGCTCCCTTATCTTAAAAACCTTATCGACTACATAGCATACAAGCAAGGTTCCCCCGACTATGCTGACTACACCCATCCCAACCACTATCTCAACCATATACTTCCCTCACAACCCTTTTCTATAAAACCGCCTATACCAACTACCAGGCGACAACCGCCCCCATAATCACGACCTCAACCATGCTCAACCAACCCTTCCCACTCGCCGGTCTACACACACCATCTTGCCGTGTTCCGGGCAATGCGGAGTTCCTTTCCCCTCGATCCACATCGCCGCCGCACGAACCGTATACCCGCACGTCTGGCAACAACACTTCAACATCCGCGCAACCTGCTTCTTCCCGCCACCGACTATCTCCCCTTCGCCTCCACCGGGATCGCCGGGAGGCGGTTCCTCCAACTCACCCCGCCGCAAACCCAGCTTCCCTGCCGGGTACAGCCCGATCCGCCCAATAATAACGGCGGCGTAATTCTTGAACCGAAGGCCCGCCACCGTTGACCGCATCTTCCCCTCCAACCCAACGGCCATCGCTATCCGTTTGAACGGCTTCTTGTGCCCCGCATCAATGCCGGCTATCGAGTGGCATACCTCGTGCGCCAAGACCGCAAGTATTTCTACGGTCACAACCTGCCGGTCGGCCTTCGGCACGTTCCCCATAACCGGAGAGAGAAATATCTCTATCGCGCTGTCGGCCGAGGCCCGTACCGCCCAGCACTGCCCTAAATATTTCCGGCTACCGCGAGGAAAACCGATTGACACCCGCACGTTTTCGGGTATCCCTTGGCCGGTGCAATTTAGGGGTCAGGTCTTGCAATGACGCATTTGGGGGGTTCTTAAGTTACGGCTAAACTAATAAAATCGGCAGATTCAATAAACAGGCGGTTCAGGACGAGGCTGACAAGACAAGGGGGAGATTGAACGCTTTGCCGAAGAGTTCGAAGGTTTAGCGCGCAAGAAGTCCAGAAAACGGCGATAATTGTACTGCATATGAAATACTATAAATATACCGCCTACTTTGAAAATGAGGTTTTACGGAAGCGCGCCTACCTGAAAAGGGAATGGTGCATTCGGATTATTGAAAACCCGGCCCGGGTTGATAGGCAGGATGACCAGCGCTTCCGCTTCTGGGGTAAAATCGAAGAGCACGGCGGGCGTTATTTGAGAGTTGTTACCCTTTCTGATAAAGTAACCATACACAATGCGTTTTTTGACAGAGGTTTTGAACCATGAAAATTAAATACTATCCGGAGACGGACTCGCTTTATATCGATTTAAGCGCCAAGAAAGCCGTGGACAGCCGCGAAATCGAAAATGGCATCGTCCTCGATTTTGATGAAAGCGGCCACCTTGCCGGTATTGATATTGACCAAGCGACCAAGCATCTTGACCTGAAAGAGCTTGAGTTGAGCGCGTTCCCCTCCAAAGTAACAACCCTTACGGGGAAATCCGCCTAAGCGCTTTTCCCAAACTTCCGCTTCCTCAATCTTCCATTGAACAACCCCACCTGCACCGCACCAAGAAAGCGCCGCGGCCTCCCCTTATCGCCCAAGGCTAAGGGGAGGTAATATTTTCAAATTGAGGCACTACCAGGCGGAAGCGGCGCTTTGCATTCGGCTGCGATTTCATTAGAATACAGTCTTTACTTCACCGAAAGGATAAACACGTGGACCACTTGTGCCGATCGATCCCTGTTGCCCTGCGCGCGGCGGCGGCCTGTCTGCTGGCGGCGCTCTTGCTGCCGGGGGAGGTCTTGGCTCTGGGGCTGGGGGATATCGTTGTCAAATCATCCTACAGCAAAGGCTTCGTGGCCGAGATCCCCGTCTTCCTCGACCAGGGGGAGACCGAGCTGAAAGCCGCGGTCGGCACCCAGGCGGATTACAACATGATCCAGATAGGCCGCCCGGCGTTTATCGACGGGCTGGCGGTCACGGTTGAAAGCGGCGCGGCGGGCAAAGTGGTCGTTATCCGCTCGAAGGAGCCTATCACCCAGCCCTCCTTCAATCTGATTATACGGGCCACCGCCTCGGGCGGCGCCGTTTTGGAAAATTATTTTTTAGCGGTCGATTTCCGAAAATCGCTCTCGCTTGATCTGCCGCCGCCCGAAGAGCACGCCGCGGAGGCCCTGAAACCGGAGAAGAAACCGGAACCGGAGAAAAAGCCGGCCCACGCCGCCATCCCGGCGCCGCCCGCGCCCCCCTCCGCGCCGCCGCCCCCGCCGCCACCATCCCCGCCGCTGATTGTGCCCCCCGTACCGGTGGTTGCTCCGCCTGTGCTGATGGCCGCCCCGCGCGCCCCGGAGCCGGTTCCCGCGCCGGTGGTGGAACCGGCACCGGTTCTTCCGGCCCCCACACCACGGGAAGAGCCGAAAATTCCGGCAGAGGCCAAATCCGCCAAGGAGGAAGTGGTACATGCTATGCCGCCAGCGGAAAAGGCCGCGCCGGAACCCGCAAAACCCGGCTTGATAAAAGTCGACGCCAACCCGGCCAAAAACCGGGTAGCGGTAAAGCGGGGGGATACGCTCTTCAGCATCGCCCGCTCGTTGCGTTCCACCACGCCCGATCTTCCCCGCGTGGTGGTGGCGATTTACCTGGAGAACAAGGACGCGTTTATCGACGGCAATATCCACCGGCTCCGCGCTGGCGCCACGCTGGACTACTCCAAAGTTAACGCCCGGGCCGATGGAGTGATGGACGAGGAGGCGCGGCAACTGCTTTCCGACAACTGGAAGGATTTGCAGAAAACGGAATCCGCCGAACCGGTAAAAACCCCGTCCATCGACCTGCCGTTCGATAATGCCCCTTCGGAGCAGGAACTCGCCGATTTTCTGGAGAAATGGCGCGGCGACTGGATGACGAACGCCCCCGGCTTTGCCGACCGTTACGCCGCCAACTTTAAAGGATACCGCGGCCACCTGCGGGGCGCGGCCACCAAAGAGGAATGGATCGCGTCCCGGCGCGCTTTTAACGGATCGCACGACAACATGAACGTCGCCATCACCGATATAAACGCCACGCGCGGAGCCGTTTCCTTCACCCAGACCTTCACGTCGGACCAGCTGTTTTCCACCGGGAAAAAGAGCCTTGTGTTGGCGCGGGAAAACGGCGAACTACGGATCGCCGAAGAGCGTTTTACCCTCAGCAAGGCGGTCGACCGCACCCATAAGTGGACCGTGTTGTTCCCCTCCGTGCAGAGCCGCGATCTAACCGTTGCCCATATGCAGAAGCTTCGCGGGCTGGGGGCCATCGCTTATGGAACCGGAGCCATGACGGACGGCCCCTACACCGTGGCGGCGGGCCGTTTTGCCACCCAGGCGCTGGCCGAAGACCTCCAGACCAAATTAAAATCGGCGGGTGAACCGGATGCAAAAGTGGTACTATTCCCGTTCTCCGTACGGATGAAAACCGCGGAGGACCCGGCTGTGGCGGCGGCCGCCATGGCGGCGCTGGCCGAGCGTGGTTACTTCCCCTTCAAGATGGAGGCAACAACGGCGGACGGAAAAACACGGCATATCGTCTGTGTGGGAGCCTTTGCCGACCGCGAAGCGGCCCTGAAAGCCCGCGATGCGCTGAAGATCGAAGGCTTCGAGCCGCAACCGGTAATACCGTAACATAACTGGATATAAGGAAAGCAGAAAGACGATGGGAGCACAGTATCCTCAGGTTAAACCGTTCAAGGCGTTTCGGTACAATACCGCCGTGGCGGGCGATCTCGCCGCGCTGCTGGCCCCTCCATACGACGTTATTTATCCCGACATGCAGGAAGCGTTGTACAGGAAAAATCCCCACAACATCGTCCGCCTGATACTGGGCAAGACCTGTTCCGCCGACACCCCGGCGGACAACCGGTATACCCGTTCGGCGGCCGACCTGGAAAAGTTCCTCGCCGCCAATGTGTTGGTCCGCGATGAAAAACCGGCCATCTACGTCTACTCGCAGGTCTATTCGGCGCTGGGCAAAACCTACACCCGCACCGGCTTTATCGCCCGAAAGAAACTGGAAGATTTCGGCGGCAGCGTGAAGCCGCACGAGAACACCTTCGACGCCCCCAAGGCCGACCGCCTGAATCTCACCCGCGCCTGCAAATGCAATTTCAGCCCGATCTTCGGCGTATATACCGACAAGGAGCGGGTATCGGACAAGCTGCTGGCCGGCATCGCCGCGGGCAAGCCGGATGTGGAAGCGAAGACCGGCGACGGCATCATCCACCGCCTCTGGGTGGTGACCGACGCGGCGTGGACCGAAAAGATGTCCGCCGTGATGGAAGACAAGGGGGTCATCATCGCCGACGGCCATCACCGCTACGAAACCGCGCTCAACTACATGAAGGAGCAGGCCGCCGCCGGGAATACCAGCGACGACGTGAAGTATTGCCTGATGTATTTCACCAACACCGAGTCCGAAGGGCTGGTGATACTTCCCACGCACCGCGTCATCAATCAGGCCGACGGGTTCAACCTTGAAACCTTCTTCGCGAAGGCCGCGGCGGAATTCGACATCGAAAAGATCGACTCCGGCGACGGCAAGCGGAGCGCCGGCATCGAGGAAAAACTCGCCGCGAAGATGGCGGCCTCCAAAAAGCCGTCCTTCGGCGCATACTGCGGCAACGGCGTATACGCCCTGCTGGCCTACAAAGTGACCGCCTTCAATTCGCCGCTTGATAAGCTGGATGTGGCGATCCTGCACAACCGCCTGCTCAGCCCGCTGGTGGGGGTGAAGCCGCAGACCGACATGGACAACCAGGTGTTCTACAATATCGATATCGCCAAGTGCGCACAGCGGGTGGACGACAAAATCTCGCTGATCGCCTTCTTCCTGAACCCGACCCCCATCCAGCACATGCGGGACGTTTCGGAAGCCGGGCTGAAGATGCCGCAGAAATCAACCTACTTCTACCCGAAGCTCATTTCGGGCATGGTCATCAATCCGCTCTACTGAGCGGGCGGCCATGAGGATACACAACGCCGAGTTCGTGACGAGCGCGGCGGAGGAGAACGGGTGGCCCGGCGATATCCGGCCGGAGATAGCCTTCGCCGGGCGCAGCAACGTGGGCAAATCGTCGCTCATCAACAACCTGCTCAACCGCAAGGGGCTGGTGAAGACCAGCGCCGAGCCGGGTAAAACGCGCCTCCTCAATTTTTTCCTCATCAACGAAAAGTATTTCTTCACCGACCTTCCCGGATACGGTTTCGCCAAAGGGGACAAGGCCGAGATAGCCCGCTGGAAACCGATGATCGAAAACTATCTCAACGGCCGGGAAGGGCTGAAGGCGCTGGTGCACATCGTCGATATCCGGCGCGAGCCGGACGATCTGGAGACCGGCTTGGCCGTATTCGCGGCGGCGGCCGGCCTGGAGCATATCCTCGTGGCGAACAAAAGCGACAAGCTATCCAAAACGGCGGCCAATAAGTCGGCCCGTGAGATCGAAAAGGCGCTCGGCAAAAAGCCGATCCTCTACTCCGCCCACACCGGCGAGGGTAAAGCCGTGCTCTGGAAGGCGATCACCCCGCTGCTGCACGAACGGGTCTCCCCCCGCCACCCCCCCGAAGCCGCCGAGTAATCTTTCCCTGTCATCCCGGCCTTGAGCCGGGACCCAGCCATATTTTCAAAGCTCTCTTTCCCGGTGGGTACATGCTCTCCAGCATGTACCATTGCCGCGAAGCGGCAACAAAAAGGTCATGCCTTTGGCATGATGTACACACTGAGAGTGCGTACCCACCAGAATAGGCCGCTGTCGCGCCTGTCAACAGGGTACTGAGGACTCAACCGGTATTTTCTTCGCTCAACCCGGCGGATTTCAGGAGATGTTTCAGAAGTCCGGTTTTGAGTGGTTTGTTTCCATGAATCGGGATTGAGAGACGGACGACGTTCTCCGGTTTTCCGTAAATGTGGTGGCTGCCGTTGATCCGGAGAAGCGTCCAGCCATGCCGTTCCACCAGTTTCGCCAATTCCTTGCCGGAAAGGGAAATCATACGGAAATTTCGATTACTCGATCTTTGCCGGTTTTTTTCGGTTCTTCGACATCCACGGAGAGGCAGCCTTCCACCGCTTCATAAAGATTGTTGAGGAGTTCCTCAAACGTATCCCCCTCGGTGGCGCATCCCGGAATGGAAGGAACTTCGGCCCAGTATCCGCCCTCTTCGGCCTCGTGAATAACCACTTTCAGTTTCATTCTTCCTCCAGTCGATTCTTGGTACTACCCATTATTTTAACCGCGAACGGCGTGAAAAGGCACGAAATTTCCGGGTAGGTACACAATTCGGGAGGCGCGGAATGAATTCACTACCCGCGCCGGATGTGGCCTATAGGCCATCATGTGTACGTTGGCGCAATGCGCCAAGGGAAAGTCGGCCCGCCGGGCCGAAAAGGAAGCTTTGAAAATATTTCTGGATCCCGGCTCAAGGCCGGGATGACACGGAATCGGCCCAACGGAACTTTTCCTGGGCAGCGGCGACGCTCCAGTCGCCAATTGCCGCGAAGCGGCGACGGAGAGGTCATGCCTCTGGCATGATGTACCCATTTAAATGGGTACCCACCCAAGACTTCCCCCCCTCAAAAAATATTTTTGATCCGTTCAGGTTCGGTTCAGGTTCGCGCGTTACCGTGTAGCCATGAAGAACAAAGAGGGCGAAATTATGAATGACAACGTGAAAGTATGGGACATCTTTGTGCGGTTTTTCCACTGGGCCGTGGCCGCCCTTTTGGCGGTGGCCTACCTGACGGAGGAGGATTTCCTGACCGCCCACGCGGCGGCCGGATATGTGATCCTCTTCCTCATCGCCGGGCGGGTGCTCTGGGGCTTCATCGGCCCCCAACATGCGCGGTTCGCCGATTTCGTCCACCCGCTGCGGCGCACGATGGACTATCTGAAAGATGCACTCCGGTTCCGCCACGCCCGTACGCTGGGGCACAACCCGGTGGCGGGGATGATGATCCTTGCGATCATCTTTTTTGTGGCGATGGCCGCCGTAACCGGTGTGATGGTCTACGGCGCGGGGGAACATGCCGGGCCGCTGGCCGCGTTGCTGGCCCCCTACGGCTGGCGATACGCCGATGCGCTGAAAGAGCTGCACGAATTTTTCGCGGGGGGAATCTTGGTACTGGCCGGCCTGCATGTGGCGGCCGCCATCATTGAAAGCCTGCATTTTAAAGAGAACCTGGTGCTTGCCATGTTCACCGGGTACAAAAAGAAAACGATCATTGATAGGAGTAACAACGATGAAAAAAGCACGGATGATGGTTATGGCGCTGGCGTTCAGCCTGTCGCTTGCGCCGCTGGCGCGGGCGGGGACGGTCCAGGATTTGATGAAGGAGTATCAGGCGGCGGGCGCGGCTGAGTTCAGCGCGGCGCGGGGCGAAACGATGTGGAATGCCGTTCATACCACCAAGGACGGGCCGATGAGCTGTAACACCTGCCACACCGCAAACCTGAAAAGCCAGGGGAAACATGTAGTGACCGGCAAGGTGATAGAGCCGATGGCCCCCTCGGCGAATCCTCAGCGGCTGACCGACCCGAAGTTTGTGGAGAAGTGGTTCAAGCGCAACTGCAAGGAAACGCTGGAGCGCGAGTGCACTCCCCAGGAAAAAGGGGATTTCCTCTCGTTCCTCAGCGGCAAATAACATAAATGGATAAAAGGAGACACACCATGAACGAACGCAAAGCCGTTCTTATGACGGTTATAATGATCATAGGCTGCCTTGCCATCGCCGGGGCGGCCATCGCCGACGATGACGAGCGGGGCGAACACAGAAGGGGCGGCCTTTTCGGGCGGCGGCTCGATGTGGCGCCGGTGACCAACGCGATATACACTAAAGAATGTGGGTCGTGCCATTTTGCATACCAGCCGGGGCTGTTGCCGGCGCGGAGTTGGACTAAGATGATGAATACGCTGGATAAGCATTTTGGCGATAACGCCGAACTGGACGCCGAAACCCAAAAGGAGATCACCGCGTACCTGGTGGCGAACAGCGCCGAGACCTCCAGCCACAAGGCATCGGTGAAAATACTCAATTCGATCAAAGGGGACGATGCACCGCTGGCGATAAGCAAAACCGCGTACTTTACGCGGAAGCACCGCGAGGTGCCGGAGCGGATGGTGAAAGGCAACGCGCAGGTGAAAAGCTTCGCCGCCTGCGGCACATGCCACACGGCGGCCGACAAAGGCTCGTATGACGAGCACGAGGTGAAGATTCCCGGCTTTGGCAAATTTGAGGATTAAGCAAAAACCGTTATGAAAAGACGCGGGCTGCTATGCGGGACTATCACGGCGTTGGCGCTGATGATCGTTCCGTTCCCCGCGGCCGCCTCTGAACGGTACGGCCCCGCGGAAGCGGCGGCGCTGGTAAAGCAGGGGATAATCATCCCCATGAAGGCAGTGGTGGCAAAGGCCGAGAAACTCAAGGCCGGCCGCCTGCTGGAGGCGGATCTGCGCAAAAAAAAGGGCCTCTATGTGTACGAGGTCGAGATACTCGACGCCGCCGGTATCGTGTGGGAATTGAAATTCAACGCCGCTAACGGTGAACTGCTGAAGATGGAAGAGGAGAACGACTGACGTGCGCCTCCTATTGGTTGAAGACGACCCGCAACTGGCCAAAAGCCTCAAGGCATTTTTGGCCAAAAACGGTTTTGTGGTGGATTGCGCCGCCGATGGCGAAGAGGGGGAAGCGATGGGCGATTCGCTGCAGTATGATGCGGTGATCCTCGATCTCGGCCTGCCCCGCCGTCCCGGCCTTCAGGTGCTGGGAAACTGGCGGCGGAAGAAAAACCGCACCCCCGTGCTCATCCTCACCGCGCGCGATGCGTGGAACGAAAAGGTGGAGGGGTTCAAGGCCGGGGCCGATGATTACCTGGCAAAACCGTTCCACCCCGAGGAGCTGCTGGCGCGGATCACCGCCGTTACCCGCCGCGTGGCGCAGGGGAGCGGCGCGCGGTTGCGGGGCCGCGGTTTTACCCTGGATGAAGAGCGGCAAGCGATAGCCTTTGATAGCGGCGCAAGCGTTCCCCTGACCGGCGTGGAGTTCCGCCTGCTCCGCTATTTTATGCTGAACGAGGGGGCGGTGCTATCCAAAGCGACGCTTGAAGAGCGTATCTACGACGACGATGCCTCGCAGGAGAGCAACGTGATAGAGGTCTACGTCCGCCGCCTGCGGGAAAAGCTGGGCGGCAAAGATTTGATCAAGACCAGGCGCGGCCAAGGGTATGTTTTCGGTGAGTGACCGGTGAAGCGCCTTTCGCTGCAACGCCGCATCACCATCGGGCTGGCGGTCAGCCTGGCGGTCATCTTTTCGGCGCAACTGTGGGCCGCAAGCCACAGCGCCCGCCGCGTGGTGGAAAACAACATCGCGGAAAACCTTACCCACGAAATTGAGAACCTCCTCGCCGCGCTTGAGCGCGGGCCGGACGGCGTCCTCACGCTGAGGCCGGACGGAGAAACCCCCATTTACCGCCGCGTCTATTCGGGCCATTATTTCATCATTCATCACGGCGGTGGCGTCATCCGCTCCCGCTCGCTCTGGGATGAGGAGTTTCCGGCGCTTTCCGATGGCCTCCGGCGCGTACCGGGGCCGAAGGGGCAAACGCTGCTGGCAAAAACCGCCACGTTCAACAAAAGCGGGCAGCGGACCGCCATCACCGTCGCCGAAGATGTCACCGCCACCGATGCCGAGATCGCCGCGTTCCGCAACCGGTACGCCGCGCTGGCGGCGGGGGCGCTGCTCCTGCTGCTGGGGGCGCAGATGATTATCGTCCGGGTGGCGCTGAAGCCGCTGGAGCGGGCGCGGATGAACGCCGTCCGCCTGGAGCGCGGCGAATCAGAAACGATGGAAACCGACGTGCCTGCGGAGTTGACGCCGTTCATCGCCCAGATCAACCGGCTTGCCGATATCACCCGCAAGCGGCTTGCCCGCTCGCGCAACGCGCTGGGCAATCTGGCGCACGCGCTGAAAACCCCGCTGGCCGCCATCATGCAGGCCGCCGAGCACGAAAAGGTGAAAGGGGACGGGGAGCTGTATCTGCTTCTCAACCAGTCCGCCGCCAAAATGGCGCGCCTGATGGACAAGGAACTTGGCAAAGCGCGGCTTGCGGGGGGCTATCTTCCCGGCAAGGGGTTCGATACGGCGCGGGATATTCCGCCGCTGCTGAAAACGCTGGAATTGATGCATCGCGGCAAAGCGGTGCGGGCGGAAGCGCGGTATCCGGATACGCACCTGGCGGGGTTCGATAGCGCCGACATGATGGAGCTGCTCGGCACGCTGCTGGATAACGCCTTCAAGTGGGCCAAAGGGCGCGTCTCGTTGGCGATGACGTTGGAGAACGGCCTTGCCATTATGATTGAAGACGATGGGCCCGGCTGCCCCCCGGAGATGATGGAATCGATTTCGGAGCGCGGCGTCCGGCTTGACGAGTCGGTGCCGGGGCACGGCCTGGGATTGGCCATCGCGCGGGACATAGTGGAAAGCTACAACGGCAGTATCGGATTTTCCGCCTCGCCGCTAGGCGGTTTGCGGGTGACCGTCACCTTCCCCCCGCGCCGGTAAGCCCGCGCCCGGGTAGGGTGGGTACACAATTCGGGAGGCGCGGAATTATTTTACTATCCGCGGAATGCATATAACCACAGAGACCCAGAGGCACAGAGTTATAAGAAAAATCGCTTACAAAGGTTTATTGCCTTTTGCTCAACAGATTTCTCTGTGTCTCCGTGCCTCAGTGGTTCATTCTGGCTTCGTGCCACCAAAATTTTTATCGACCGCGTCGCGCGCAAACGTCTATAATGCTTTCCTTGTTATGCGCCCGTAGCTCAGGGGATAGAGCGTTCGCCTCCGGAGCGAAAGGCCGCTGGTTCAAATCCAGCCGGGCGCACCATTTTTTCCGCAAAGTAGGGTCGGCACTCTTGCCGCCCATTGGCTCGTAGAGCCAAGTCACTTCCCATACACGCCTTTACCGTCTGCCGGAAAACCGTCACAGCTCATCTACCGCGCGAGGCTGGGGAGGCCGGAGATGTAGCCGATGTATCCCTTGCGCTGCTGATCGGTGGCGTTATCCAGCAGAGGGCCGTTTGCCTGTTTCCCTTCGGCGTTCAGCGCGGCGTTGCCCAGCGGATGCCGCACGTTCATAAAAAGGTAAAACCGGTCCATAGCATCCAGCGTGGCGAATCCGTTGATGCCGCCCCCCGGCGGCGCGCTGGCGATGCGGGTGAGCATTTTGCGCTCCACATCGTATGCCCACGCGTAGTTGTTGAAATGCTGTGAGCCGTCCTCGCCGATCAGCAGCACATTGTGGCCGATGTACTGCACGTCATGCGCCCCCGCGATGAAATCGGGATGACAGCCGTTCTCGTCCGCAAAGGGGAGGCCGGGGGAAAGGGGCGTCCCCTCCGCCGCCAGCTCCGCCCATATGGCGATATATGTACTTTTAATTTTATTCCCCACCGTATCCCGCGTCTCTCCCAGCTTGAACCGGAGAACCCCGCCGCAGACGTTTTTCGGCATGCGGATGTCGTCGACCGGGTCGAGGTTGCTGGTCATCCCGCCGGTGATGCCCCCCACCGCCATGTATAGCGCGTTGTGATCGTCGTCATAGGCCAGCCCCTTGGCGTCGTTCCACTCGGTGGCGCCCCCCAGCAGCGCGCCGTACCGCCCCGGTTCCAGAAACGCCGCCGCCGTGAGGGGGCTTATCCGCGTGCCGAATTTCGCGGCGATGGCGCTGCCGTTCTTGCCGTCGCGCAGCCGCAGGCAGTTGACGCCGCTCGGCCCCGCCTTGATGATGCGGTAACCGGCAGGGCAGACCAGCGGGTCGCCCACATCGAAGATGTCGGCAAATTCGGTCCGCAGTCCGAGTATTGCGCCGATCTCCTTATCGGTGGCGTGTCCCAGCGGCACCCATTTGATGTCGGCCCCGCGCGGCTGCTGCCGCCACTTGGCGATATAAAGCGTGCCGGACGAGAGGTCGCTCCGGTCATCGGCGGTGAACATGAAAAATCCGGCGTAGGCTCCGTTGCCGGTCATATAGACCGTGCGGCGGTCGGGCATCGCCAGCGTCATCGCGGGGACGGTGCGCCCCATGGCCAGATGTTTCGTCCCGTCCTTGACCGATGGCGCGCCGTTGCGGTTCACCGTCAATTCGATGGTGTAGCCGTAACGGTATGGGCTGAAGGCCTCCGGGTTGCCGAGGTAGCCGCGCACCGATTCCACGGCGGCGCACCACGCCGGAAGATCCGGATCCTCCGGCGGCACGGTTTCCGTTTTTCGGCAATGCTTGATGTGCCGGAAGCTGTATGACGCGGCGGCGGGGGTGAACCAGTAGGCATCCAGCCAATAATCCCCCTCGGCGGCAAGGTGGGTGCCCCACGGGGTTTTCCCCCCGCCGGAATTTCCAGCCGTCCCCCCCACGCCGCTCAATTCAACCGGCGCGAATTCCTTCACGCTGAAATTTCCCTCTTTGTCCGCTTCCAGCGCGGAAAGGGAGACGGCCCCCGGCACGTCATCAAACTGGGTGAAGAGATAATGGCCGCCGCCCGCTGTTATCAGGCCGTTGCCGGCCGGGCTGTTGCTGACGTATGGAGAGCCATCGGGCCGTTTCAGCGGCAGGCCGTCCGCCCCGGTGACGAGGCCGGCGATTTGCCCGTGTTTATCCGTCATGCCGCTGCGCAGGAGTACGCGGTATTCCAGCGGGCGCTCCTCCCGCTTGCCGCCGCAGCAGAAGGTGACGGCCTTCGGCGAGATGCGGATGGCGTTTTTTTCGGCGCCGGTTGCCGGTATCGGAAGCGGTTCGAATGAAAGGGGCGGGGGCGTTTCCTTTTCCGCGCGCGCGGCGCGGGGAAGGGGAGCCGCCGCGAAAAACGCCAGCAGCGCGGCAAAAATAATTCCCTGCTTCATCGTCCTCTTTTTCCCCGCCGGGCACCGGCGTTTCACCTGCGTAAACAGCGCATCAAACAGCTTTATACTACCCCATTTTCCTCGCGGGCATTCCTCCGTCAGGCGGAACGCGCAAAAAAATATACCTTGCAAAGCCCGATGAAGTTTCTTATACAGTTTTGGGTATGGCAGAAAAAGAAAAAAAGGGAAAAGGCGCCGCGAAGAAAAAACCGGCGAAAAAAAAGGGGTATAAGCTCGTTATCGTGGAATCCCCCGCGAAGGCCTCCACCATCCGCAAATATCTCGGCTCCGGCTTCGAGGTGAAGGCCAGCATCGGCCACATCCGCGATCTTCCCCGCAGCAAGCTGGGGATCGACGTGGATAACAACTTTGCCCTGCAATACGTCACCATCAAGGGGAAAGCCCCCGTCATCAAGGAATTGAAAGCCGCCGCCAAGGGGGCCGATACCATCTATCTGGCCCCCGACCCGGACCGCGAAGGGGAGGCCATCGCGCAGCATATTTCCGATGTGGTGAACGCGCCGGAAAAGATATACCGCGTGATGTTCAATGAGATCACCAAAAAGGCCGTCATGGCCGCCATCGAGGCCCCGCACAAGATAAACGACGCGCTGGTGCGGGCCCAGCAGGCCCGCCGCGCGCTCGACCGGCTGGTGGGCTACAAATTAAGCCCCCTGCTCTGGGCCAAGGTGCGCAGCGGCCTCTCGGCCGGGCGCGTGCAAAGCGTGGCGATGCGGATCATCGTGGACCGCGAAAACGAGATCGAAGCATTCGTCCCCAAGGAATACTGGTCGATCAACGCCGTACTGGGCAACCCGGCGGGCGAGACCTTCGCCGCGAAGCTGCATCAGATCGACGGCAAAAAATTTGAGATCGATAACGCGGCCGATGCCGCCGCTGCGGTGGAGGGGATACGGCGCGAGGCGCTGAAGGTCGCCTCCATCGAGCTGAAGGACCGCCGCCGCAACGCCGCCGCGCCCTTCATCACCAGCACGTTGCAGCAGGCCGCCTCGCAGCGCCACCGCTTCAACGCCGGGCGCACCATGCGCATCGCCCAGAAGCTGTACGAAGGCATGGACATCGGGCACGGCGAAACGACCGGCCTCATCACCTACATGCGTACCGATTCCACCCGTATATCGGACGACGCCATCGCCGAGGCGCGCACATATATAAAAGAACAGATCGGCGGCGATTACCTGCCCGAAAAGCCGAACAGCTACGCCAGCCGCAAATCCGCCCAGGAAGCGCACGAGGCGATCCGCCCCACCTCGGTGATGCGCACGCCCGAATCGCTGAAGAAGATACTCACCCCGGAAGAGTACCGGCTGTACGACCTCATCTGGAAGCGCTTCGTCGCCAGCCAGATGAATCCCGCCGTCATCGCAACCCTCACGGTGGATACTGCCGCCGGAAAATATACCCTGCGTTCCACCGGCTCGCAGCTCAAGTTCGCCGGCTTCCTCAAGGTCTACAAGGACGA
This sequence comes from Nitrospinales bacterium, assembly GCA_023248535.1. Lineage (GTDB taxonomy): Bacteria > Nitrospinota_A > UBA7883 > JACRGQ01 > JACRGQ01 > JACRGQ01. The sequence continues at coordinate 14,967 of JAHFEJ010000056.1, forward strand.
CGAGGAGGAAAAAGAGGCCGAACCTGAAGACAAGATTCCGCATCTTGAAGAGGGGCAGGCGGTGAAACTGGCCGGGATCGTCCCGAACCAGCACTTCACCCAGCCGCCGCCCCGCTACTCCGAAGCTTCGCTCATCAAGGAGCTGGAAGAGAAAGGGATCGGCCGCCCCAGCACCTACGCCAGCATCATGGAGACCATCCGCGGCCGCGATTATGTGGTGATGGACGAGCGCCGCCTCAAGCCGACCGAGCTGGGCCGGATGATAACCGGCCTGCTGCTGGAACACTTTCCCGCCATCCTCGACCTGCAGTTCACCGCCCAGATGGAAGACGGGCTGGACAAGGTGGGGGAGGGGGAGAAGGACTGGATCGCGCTCCTGCGCGAATTCTACGGCCCCTTCAGCGCCGCGCTGGAAAAGGCCGACGCCGCGCTGCCCCAGCGGGTGATGGCGGAGCCGACCGATGTCATCTGCGAAAAGTGCGGCGCCCCGATGGTGATAAAGAGCGGCCGCTTCGGCCGCTTCATGGCCTGCAGCGCCTATCCCGCCTGCCGCAACGCCAAGCCGCTGAAGGAGGACGGCGTCACCGTGGCCGAACCTGAAAAGACCGGCGACAAGTGCCCAACCTGCGGCAAGGATATGACCCTGCGGTCGGGACGCTTCGGCAAGTTCATCGCCTGCGAAGACTATCCCACCTGCAAAACAACCAAGCCGATAACGCTGGGCATCAAATGCCCCAAGTGCGGCAAAGGGGAGCTGGTGGAGCGCCGCAGCAAGGCCCGCCGGTTCTTCTACGGCTGTTCGGCGTATCCGGATTGCGATTACGTCAGTTGGGAAAAGCCGGTGAAAGAGCCGTGCCCCAAATGCAACAGCCCCTTCCTCGTCTTCGGCGGCAAGAAGGGGGGCGAACAGTCCCTCAAATGCCCCGTCAAGGAATGCGATTACACCAAGCCGTTTAATGCCGCGCCCGAAGAGCCTTCGGGCGAGCCGGTTCCGCCGGACGGCGGGGCGGCAAAAAAAGTTTTGTAAAAACGCGGGCGGGGATGCTAATATCTGCTCCTTGCAACACGTCTTTGCATCGTGAGTGCCCGGGTAGCTCAGGTGGTAGAGCAGAGGACTGAAAATCCTCGTGCCGTTGGTTCAACTCCATCCCCGGGCACCATTTTTCCCTCCACCCCGGTTCAATCGTTGATATCCGCATGGCATTAACAATACGATGTTAAGTATCACCACAGAGGCACGGAGCCACAGAGAACAACTTCCCTCCTTTCCCCAAAAAAGGGGGGGTGATAGTGGATTAGACATAAGGCCCCTCCCATCCGTGTCTCTGTGCCTCGGTGGTTATTTCCATTATGAGCCTGTTGTTTTATAATCAAAAACGGTTCCGTGTGGCCCGGATGCAAAACCCCAAACAGGACGGATAACAAAATGCGGATTTCATCTATATCCAAGCGTTCGCTGGCATTCGCTTTTTTCATCGCGGCGGCGGTTCTTCTTTCTTCACACCATGCATTCGCGGAAGAGGGCTTCGATTGCCCCGCCATGTGCGAGCAAGGGACAAAGGAGGCGCTGGCGCAGTGCCGGAAGAACCATCCCAAAAACCCCGCCGCATGTCCGGCCGATGACGGAAGGATACCCGGCGAGTGCCGCCGCGTCTGCGCCGAGCTTTCGGGCAAGAGCCTGGAGGAGCTTCAACAAATGCTCCCGCCGAATTACCAGGACATCCTGGAAGGAAAATGATCCGGCCCCGTTTCATCTTCCTCGCACTTTTTCCCGGCGGTGGTATATAGTTGTGCGCGGGGATACGAACGATGCTTAACCGTATAACTTAAAAAAGAAGGAGGTGGCGTTCATGGCAAAAGTGGTAAAGGACGGCAAAAAGAAAAGACCGAAAGCGGACAAAAAGAAATAACCCGCATTAACGGCGCGGTACGGAAGCGCCCCCAAAGCGCTTCCGTATTTCCAACAGCCTTGGCTGCGATCCGCTTCCTTGCAAAAAAGTTCTAATAATCATCTATAATCGCCGTGTGGAAAAGAATGTGGCGCTCACCCCGTTTGCCGTAGCCCAAGCCGCCGTCCTGCGCGCGGTGAAACCGCTTCCCGCCGTCCGCCTTCCGCTGGAAAAAGCCTTCGGCTTTGTGCTGCGCGAAACCATCCGCGCCGACCGCCCGCTTCCGCCGTTCAACCGTTCCGCGATGGATGGCTATGCCGTCCGTTATGCCGATCTCGCCAAAGGGCTGCGCCGCTTCCGCTGCGCCGGTACGCTGGAGGCGGGGGCCGCGTGGCGCGGCACGGTGCGGCCCGGCGAGTGCCTGAAGATCATGACCGGCGCGCCGGTGCCGCCGGGGCTGGACGCGGTGGAGCAGGTGGAAAAAAGCAAAACCGATGGCGCATGCGTTGAACTGATGACCGAAGCGCCGGAGCGGTGGCAGCACATCCACCGCATGGGGGCCGACTGCAAAAAAGGGGCGCGCCTCATCGCGGCGGGCGAACCGCTGACGCCGGGACGGGTGGCGGTGGCGGCATCAGTCGGCGCGGCGAAGGTTGCCGTTACCCGCGCGATACGCGTGGCGGTGATCGCCACGGGGAGCGAGCTGGTCGGCACAGCCATAAAACCGGCCCCGTACCAGATACGCGATTCCAACAGCCGCTTCCTCATGGCCCGGTTTCTTGAAATCCCCTGGACGACCGCATCGTTCGGCGGAGTGATACAGGATGATCCTCGCGCCCTGCGCCGCGCGTTGGCCGCGGCGCTGAAGAACAACGACCTGCTGATCGTCACCGGCGGCGTATCGATGGGGGAGCGCGACCATATTCCCGAAATATTAAAAGAATGCGGCGTGAAAAACCGCCTTTACAAATCGGCCATCAGGCCGGGCAAACCGATCTGGTTCGGCATGAAAGGCGCAACCGCCGTCTTCGGACTGCCGGGCAACCCGGTATCGGTGGCGGCCACGTTCCGCGAGTTCGTCCTCCCCGCGCTGCGCAAAATGGCCGGCTTCGGAACGGTTATCCCCCCCGCGCTCCGCTTACCGCTGGCGGCCCCCGCGAAGAAAAAGCATACGTTGCGCGAGTTCCGCGTCGCCTGTTACGCCGATGGCGGCGCGGCGGTCGCCCCCGTGCCGGGGTATCAAGGGTCGGGCGATTTTGTTTCCGCCGCCCGCAGCGACGGGCTTATCGTCATCCCTGAAGAGGCGCGGGAACTCCCCGCCGGGACCGTGGTGGAGTTCCATCCATGGAATTTCTGAACGGCGTGCCGGTCATCGGCTTTTGCGGCCACAGCGGTTCCGGTAAAACCACTATCATTGAGAAGATCGTCCCCCGGCTGGCGCGGCGCGGCCTGGCGGTGGCCTATCTCAAGCACGATTCGCACGGCCTTCAGGTGGACCGCGAGGGGAAGGATACCGACCGCATTTTCAGGGCCGGGGCGCGGGTGATCGCCGCCGGATCGTCCGCCGAAGGTTTTTTACGGACGCACGGCGGCGAGGAGTTCGTCTGCCCGCCGTCGTTCGCCGAATGCGACATCATCCTCGTTGAAGGGTACAAAAACGCGCCGTGGGAAAAGATATGGGTGCATCCGCACGGCGGCGGTGAAGACGCCATCGCGGCGGACAAGGTCATTTACGAAGTCGGCGGGCGCGGATCGCTGCGGCACGATGAAACCGGCCAGATAGCGGATCAAGTCGGCTATTGGCTGGTGCGGGCGCTGCTGCTGAAGCCGCTCTACGCGGGCATTCTGGTCGGCGGAAAGAGCACCCGGATGGGCCGCCCCAAGGCGCTGCTTCCCGCGGGGAATATCACGCTGGCCGAGCACGTCCACGGCGTGGTGAAGAATCACGCCAACCGCGCCTACCTGCTCGGCTCCGGCCCGCTCCCCCCCGCGCTGGCCGAAGCCGAGCGGATAGCCGACGCCCCCGGCTTCGAGGGGCCGTTGGCGGGGCTGGTGGCGGCGCACCGGTTCGCCCCCGATGCCGATTGGCTCATCTTCGCCGTGGATATGCCGAATATCGACGATGGCTATGTGGGCCGCTTTGCCCGGCGCGAACCGGCGTTCCGGTTCATGGGGCCGCGTTCGGAGGAGGGGCTGGAGCCGCTGGCCGCCTGTTACTCGTCGCAACTGCTGGCCCGCATGGCGCGCGAACATGGCGGCGAGATGTCGATAACCCGCCTCCTCGAAAAATTCGGCATCAAAGGGGATTCCCGCCTGTACGATCCCGTCCGGCTCATAAACCTGAACACCCCCGCCGACTTGTCAAAGTGATCCGCCGGGCTTCCCGGTAGCGGCGGCACTCCCGCCGGGTACAACAGGTTTCAACCTGTTGTTGCCCCGCAGGGGGCAATAGTTTTCTTGTTTCCTGCGGAAACAACTACAGGATGAATCCTGATACGATAAGCTCACGAGTAGGGGTTCCTGATACGACGTTATTATTTAGGTAAACGGCGTGTTTTTGAGGAGGGAATCATGAACTACATAGGGATCGATCTTCACA
>JAHFEJ010000057.1 GCA_023248535.1 Nitrospinales bacterium
TGGCGGGTGCGAATGGGTGTCTGCTATGCGCACGTTATCAGGCAAAACGAAATTGGGAACAATTCGTTGGAATGAGGTTGTCATGAGCCCTTGACTCGTGAGCTTATGGGCGTTGTACCTTCGCTATGGCCTTCCTTCATTTCCGCCATCGAGCATGAACGGGTAAAGCTGGGGGTGGAGCGGGCAAAGACGCTGGCGCGGGCGCTGAAATGCCATCCCGCTGTTATCCTCTTCCCCGGTTGGAGTGTGGAAGCGGAAAGCGCGCCCTAAATTTTTTGATCGTCCGAACGTGCCGGATTGGGGCGGCGGCTCGAATAGCGGAATTCCTTGCGGTTTGCCCGGCGTATAACTTCAAGGAGCGCAAAAGGGTGATAGGTGGATTCTCCTGGAAGGACGGTCATACTCTTCAAAGAGTGCGGGCGGGGGGGGGGGGGGGGGGGGGGGGCATTGCTTTGCCCGCCGGATGGCGGAAACCGTCCCCCCGCGTCGGCATTTAGTACGTTTGTATTATTTCGTACATAAGTTACATTTATGATATATTAGGGATATGGAGGATGACAACCGATGACTAAATTAAATGTGAGCGATGCCCGCAAGGAGTTTGCCGAAACCATAAACAAGGTGGCCTATGGAAAAGAACGGGTGGTAATTGAAAAATTCGGGAAAGACATCGTAGCGGTGGTTCCCATCGCCGATCTGAAACTCCTTGAAGAGATGGAAGACCACCTTGACCTTGAGGCGATGCGCAAGGCTATTGCAGACCCGAAAAACAAGAAGCCCATTCCATGGGACAAGGTGAGGAAGGATTTCGGGATTTGAAGATTGAACTTCTACCCTCGGCGATGAAGGAATTGGGAAATTTGCCGCATAACATTCAAAGGCAAATTGCGGTCAAAATAAACAGCCTTGCAAAAACCCCTTTTCCGGCATCATGCAAAGTTCTCAGAGGGGAAAATGCCTACCGCCTCCGGTCGGGTGATTACCGAATCCTTTACATGGTGGATAAGCCATCTGAAACCGTGACTGTCGTCAAAATCCGCCACCGGAAAGACGCCTACCGGAACCTTTGAGCTTTTTTACGCCTGGCTGGGAATCTGCCCATTAGGGACAAGGCCATCCGGGGGATAGCCTTGCAAGAATTTGAAAAAATGGTGAGCCGTGCTGGGATCGAACCAGCGACCCGCTGATTAAGAGTCAGCTGCTCTACCAGCTGAGCTAACGGCTCACTTCAAGGAAGGCATGATTGTAATTTACCGCCGCTGTTTCCGCAAGCGTCCAGTAACATTTTTTTCCGGAGGCTGAAATACAGGTTTCGGCGAAGGTCTCCCGAACCGTTCACGGGTGCCGGGTCAATATTTCATGCAACGGTAAATTGATGCTCCCCAGCTTGCCGCCGAAGTTGGCGGCCCCGATCTTCACCACCCCTCCGCCGCCGCACGCGGCGCGGATGCTGGCCGCCATCGCCTTTTCCGCCACCGCGCGCGAAACGGCGTCGATGACGATCTCGAACACCGCTTCCACCTTTGGCGGCAGCTTCCGGTTCGGGTTTTTTGCCGCCGGTATGGTGGGGCAATAATCCTCCTGCGTGGAGGCGGTCAAAAAACCGTATTTGCCGCCAAGCCTGCTGGCGGCGGCCACCACCCCTCCCGCGAACGGCAGGATCAGCCCCGGCATCGATGCGATGGCCTCCACCGCCTTTTCCGCCACGCGCAGGCCGCTCTTGTTGCTTTGGGCGAAGATCCAGAAGTTCGCTCCCCCCACGCCATCGCCGGTGTTCACCGATTTTTCCACCACGAAATCGCCGGCGGTGCAGGGGATCGCTATGCAGTCGCGCCCGTGATGTTTTTCCTCCCGCTGAAAACCGTTGCCGAAATAGCCGAGCTTTTCCCCCAATGCGAACGGCGCGCCTGCATCCAGCCCGTTAAACACCTGGATGGTGGGGGCGGGCAGGCAGACCTGCCCCACCCTTTTTATCAGCTCTTTGTGAAGGTCTTCCGCCGTGCGGGCGAAAAAAAGAAGCCGGTCGCCGGGGCGGCCATCGGGGGTTTTGAAATCGGGGGTATGCGCTTCGACGCCCGCCTCGCAGCCGCAGGCGATGATGGATGTGGCGCACCCCGTGGCAAGGCGCGACACATCATGCGTCCACTTGCCGTTTCGTCCGGTCACGATGAGCCGCGAGAACGGCATGGCGAACGCCTCGGCGTGGGTATCCTCAATCGGTACGCCGTTTATTTCCATGTTCCGTTCTCCACGATGCATTGTCCGTTACGGATCACATGATGCGGATGGGCGAACATCCCCTCCACATCGCCGCTTTCACGCAAGAGTACCACGTCGGCATGCGCGCCGTTGCCCAGATGTCCGCGCTCCGCCAATCCGCAGGCGGCGGCGGGGGCGGCGCGGGTGATGACGGCGATTTCCCCAAGTGTCAGTTCGCGCCGTATGTGCGGCAGCGCGGACGCCGCAACCGCATCGGCATTGAGCGCGGCGCAGAAGGCGGCGCGGCGGTCGCGTTCCATCAGCATCGCCATGATGGCCGGATACCCGCTAACGGAACCGCCCGACGGATAATCGATCGACAGCGAGAGGCGTGAAAGGTCTTGTGCGGAGAGGATGAACTCCATGGCGGCGAGCCAGAGCGCCGCGTCGATGTACCGTTCCTTTTTGAATTCGTAGGGGGCGGCGGCAAAGGGGGATTCAGGATGGCACATCGTTTCCCCGCCGCCGCTCCGCGAAATGCGGGCGGCCAGTCCGGCGTCCGCGGTGAATGTAAGCGCGGGGCCGAAGACGACGGGGCCGCAATCGGCGGAAAGATGTTCATGTTCGTCAAGCAGTACGGCGGCCGCCTCGCCGCGCGGGACAAGGCGGCTCCCATTCTTCTCGAAAGCGTAGTGCGAAATGTGCGCGAGGTGGATTCTCCGCCCCCGCGAGCGGCGGGCAAACGATTTCAATACTTCAAACCCCTCTCCGTGGGCCAGACGGGGAAGGTGCAGGTGCGGAGGGTTTTTTGAAAAAATATTGGAAAGCGCGTCCGCCACCCCCGCTTCGCCGAACCGTTTTACGCCAAGCGCGCCGGGCGCGTCATGCTCCAGCGAAAGCCAGCCGCCATCCATGCCGCATCCGCGCGCGAACGCGGCAAACGCCGCTCCCTGTGCGGCGGCTAGTCCTGGCTCCACCCAATACGTTATGCCCTGCGAAAGAAAGCTCCGCGCCGTCCGCGCGGCATCCCCCCACACTCCGAGGGGAACTTTCTTTCCCATCTCCGCCACGGCGTAACAGTGCGCGTGGATGTCGATACCGCCGGGGAGCGCGATGCAGCCGCGCCCGTCAATTACCGCGCCGCCGCCATCGCCGCCGATGGTTGCGCCGTCCACAAAAATATCGCCCGCCTCCCCCATTTTGCCGTTCGCGGGATCGAACAGCCGGGCGCCGGTAATTTTCACGGCACTTTGCCGAAGGACGATTGATACGTGAAGGTGGCCACAATGTGGATCTTTTCCTTGTCGAGACCCGCCGGAAACGGGGCAAACGGGGCGGCGTTCTTCACGGCCACCACGGCGGCATTGTCCAGCACCGCCATGCCGGCGGTGGAGATCACCCGCACTTCTTCCAGCCCGCCGCTCCGCAAAAGCGTAAAGCGCAACACGGTGCTTCCCCCCGCGCCGGAGTTCATAGCCTCATAAGGATAGGCCCACGTATTTTCCACGCCGCGCTTGATGCCGGTGAAATACTCGAAATAGGCGAACCGCCGGGTGTTGAGGGGGATCACTATCTCGTTCGCGGTTTCCAGGGTGCCGGCCGGATTGGCGGCGGCAAAACCGTCTATTTCCGCACCGCTCAGGGTACGCACCTGCTCTTTTGTCTCGCGGTCGGGTTTCATACCGTTTTCCGCCGCATTGGATTTGGCCGGTTGGCCCGGCTGGTCGCTTTTTGTGGCGGCCATCGGTACCGGTGAAAAGGGGTTTTCGGCGACGGCGGTTTTCTTTTCGCTGTCGCTTTTCGGGGTATCGGCTTCGCGTTTCCGGCGTTGGCTTTCCTTGCGCGGCACCCCTATATTTAATTCTTCCGGGCCGCTGTGGGCGGCGGAACGCGGTTTCTCCATCACCGCGGGCGTATTGGCGCGCGCATCGAAAGCTGCAAGCGCGGCGGGGCCGTCGGGGTGTTCTTCTATCAGCTTTTCGGGCCGCTGCGCATCGAGCAATTTGCCGTCCGGAAAATCGGCATTCACCGGCGGCGCGGCATCCGGAAGGATATGCACCCGCACGATGTCCGGCGTCTTATAGCCCGGAGCGTTTACAAACATGACTGAAAGCGCCGCCAGCAAAAGATGCAACCCGGCCGAAGCGGCCACAAAGCGTCCCCTGACAGATCGTTCCATCACACGCATCCTTTTTTGCCAATGGGGGATGGCCCCCTGCTATTTCCGTTACGGCCGGATTGGGGCCGGCCCCCGCGTATCCGCCCATTCTAGTTCAGCTTGGCGGAAATGGCGCATAAGCCGCGTTATTCCGTTAATTCCGCCGTTCCAAGCAATGCTTTTCCCCGATGCCGCTTTGGATATATAGTATCGCTGTGTCTCTGCAGGCGGCAACCATCGGGAACAATGAAAAATGATACCTAAGACCCTTTCTCGCGGCGCGCGCGTCCCTCTTGTCCAGCATCTCGAGGAGTTGCGGCAGCGGGTCATCTTCTGCGTTTTCTTTTTTATCGCGGCGTTCATCATTTGCTATATCTTTTCCGACAGGCTGTTGGCCCCTTTTGCGGGGCTGTTAAGCGCCAAGATGGTGTTTCTCACGCCGCTGGAGGCTTTCATGGCGTACATGAACATAGCCTTTTACGCCGCGCTGGCGCTCTCCGTGCCGGTGTTCGCATGGCATGCGTGGGCTTTTGTGTTGCCGGGCCTGCTGGAGCACGAATCGCGCAAGGCGGGGCGCTTTGTTGTCGGCACCATCGTTTTCTTTGCGTTGGGGTTGGTGTTCTGCTGGTATCTGGTGCTGCCGTTTGCCATCCCGTTCCTGATGGCTTATGGCGGCGATGTAATGACGCCGATGATCTCGGTGAAAGCGCACCTCAATTTTTGCCTGTCGATGCTTCTGGTCTTCGGCCTGGTTTTCGAATTGCCGGTCATCGTGGTTTTTCTCCACAACATCGGCTTGGTATCGTACAAGGCGCTGAAAGATTTCCGGCGCTACTGGATCGTCGTGGCGTTCGTCATCGGCGCCATCGTCACCCCCACCCCCGACATGTTCAACCAGACCATGGCGTCGGTGCCGCTGGTGGTGCTGTACGAAGCAAGCATCATATACATCCGTTTTTTTGGACGGAAGGAACAGCCCCTAGAGGAGAAATCAGATGAAACCAACGGCTGACGAACGGCTGATCGTCGCGCTTGATGTCCCCACCGCCCCGGAGGCCGCCCGCTGGGCGCGCCGGTTAAGCCCGGCGGTGAAATATTTCAAGATCGGCCTGGAGCTTTTCACTGGCGCGGGCCCCGCGGCGTTTAAAAATATCCCCGGCGGCATTTTTCTCGACATGAAGTTTTTCGACATACCGAACACGATGGTCGGGGCGCTGAACGCCGCCGCCGCGCTCAACCCATTCCTAGTCAACGTGCACGCGCTGGCCGGCCCCGCCGCGCTCGATCAGTGCGCCCGCGCCGTGAAAGCCCAAAAGCCGCGGCCCAGGCTGCTTGCGGTCACCATTCTCACCTCGTTCACGGGGCCGGAACTGAAGAAGATCGGCATCAACATCCCGATGGAGAAGATGGTGTCGCGCCTTTGCGGCATCGCGCTGGAGGCGGGGTGCGACGGCGTGGTCGCCTCGCCGCTGGAAGCCCCCCGGCTGCGGAAGGAATACGGAAAAAACTTTTTGATCGTCACCCCCGGCGTACGCCCCGCCTGGAGCGCCAAAAACGACCAGCAGCGGATAGCCACTCCGGCGGACGCGATCCGCAACGGCGCGGATTACATCGTGGTGGGGCGGCCCATTCTTTCCGCCCCCAAACCGCTGGAGGCGGCGCGGATGGTGATAGAGGAGATCCGCCAGGCCGGGAGGGGCAAAAAGCGGTGAAACAAAAAAAGGAGTGCGCCCACATCATCGTCACCGGTCGGGTGCAGGGGGTGTTTTACCGCGCTACCGCCGAAGAGGCCGCGCTCGGCCTGGGGCTTACCGGCTGGGTGAAAAACCGCCACGACGGCAATGTCGAGATTTTAGCCGAGGGGGAACGGACAGCTCTCGAAAAACTTATCCAGTGGTGCCACGAGGGGCCGCCGATGGCCCACGTGAAAAACGTATCGGTCGATTGGCAGCCCGCCACCGGCCAATTCTCGACTTTTGAAACCAGCTATTAAAATCACCCGGCTGCAGTAAAAAAATCGCGAACTAACGGGTTGTTGAAAAAACTTCTCCCCGTTTTTTTAAACCACAGAGACGCAGAGGCACAGAGAAGGCAATTTGAAGCAAGGGGAGAATAATTTACAGCATAAACTTTTCCGGCTCCGTGCTTCCGTGTCTCTGTGGTTGGCTGTTATTCCCGTTGACTATCGGGGCTGGTCAACTTGTTCGTAGAAGATGATCGGTACCGCGGCACGTTTTTTTCATCGCAACCGTTTCCCGAACTTGTTTGACAGGCTTCCATTTCGGATGCAGGATGAAAGTGAGGGTTGGCAAGTATTCCGCACAGTGGAGGTTAGCATGAAAAAAACTCTTATCATCCTCTGCCTGGTTGCATTTTTCGCAACCATGGCCTTTGGCAAAGAACCCCTTTCCGCGTACCGGTTCAAGCACTACATGCACGAGATTTTCAAAAATTACCGGAACACCAACATCAGCATCGATATGCATGATTATGACCTGGCCGAAGTTCATACCCGGCACTTCCTCGAAAACATTTCCAAAATCCCCGATTTCGCCAAAGAGTTGCCCGCCGACGGGGTAAAGCTGGACGATGCTTTTCTTTTTGCGACGCTGGACAGGTTGCGGACGGATGTTTCTGAATTAAGAAAGGCCGTAAAGGCGAAAGACGCGGGGAAGATCAAAAAGCTCCAGCCGGAGGTGTTGCGGTCATGCATCGGGTGCCACACGGAGGCGAACCTGAAATGGCTGTTCCGCCTGCCGATGTCGAAAAACCTGTTTGAAGAGTACATGCACGAGATTTTGGATAACGTCACCATGGCGGAACAGCTGGTGGCATCCAATGACATGGATGAAGCCGAAGACTACGTTAAGATCGCCAACCAGTATCTGACCCTTCTGAAAAAAGTCACCCCGTATGAGGGGCCATCGGGGGTTCTATTGGAGCGGAAACGCTATCTGAATGAATTGCGGGCCGCGGAAGGCTTTGTGCTGTTGATCCTGGAAGACTTTAAAGAGAAAAAGCCGGTCGACCTGACCGCATTGAAAAAGCCGTTGAACAATGTTTGTGTGGCGTGTCACGAACCGGTGATGATCAAGTGACGGGGCGGGGCTGCTCGGCCTGTTCGTAGAAGGTGACGGGGACGGCGTGCAGTTTTCCCCGCAGAAGCCCTTTCCATTCCGGGAACGAGGCGGGGAACGTGCTGATAAGCGCCATGTCGGGCTTTGGGGTCTTGGGCAGCGCATCGGGCGTGAAAACCTTTTTGCCCATGAAGCGTCCCGCCTTGCGGTCGATGAAATACGGAATGGTGAATCCCTCCGCCAGCAAAAATTGCGCAAGCTGGCCGGCGTTGCGGCCGGTTCCGCAGACGGCGATATCCCGCCAGACGCCGCGCAACTGTTGCCCGAACTCTTTCGGCTCCGGCTGCCGCGCCCGCCATTGATCGTCGTAGACGATTATCTGCGGGCTGAACTTTTTTTGTTTGCGCGGCTTTGCGGGCATTTTGATGTTGGCAAGCCGCTCTTCGATAATCCCCAACACCGCGTTTTCGGTGAAGGGGGCAAGGTTAACCGGCTTCAATTTCGGCCGCTTGAGCATCTCGTTGAGGGCTTTTCCAAGGTCCTCATGCGACGGCTCGGCCCATTGCTGTCCTGCCAGGAAGTAGCAGTCCAGCGCGTCCGGCGCAGGCACATCCACCAGCGTATATTTTAGAAGGCGGCTGTTGCCGCTGTTTAAAAAATCGGTTTGACCGCTCCAGCCGGTGGCAATGACGGGCAGGCCGCAGGCTGCGGCTTCAAGGTAGGGCCGTCCAAACCCCTCGCCGCGCGTGGGCAATACGTAGCAGTCGGCGGACTGATAGAGTTTCACCAGTTGATCCATCGTCGGCACCTTGCCGGTCACTTTGATGTTTCCGGTTGCGTGTCCCCGTTTTTTCAGGGCGCGGATAACCGCGTTCAGTTTCCGGGCCGATTCGGGGGCGCACTGCACCGCCCACTCGACGTTCGCATTTCCAGCGAACTGCGCGGCGAACCCGTGGAGCATCACCTCCCACCCTTTTCGCAGCGAAAGGTCCATGAAGACGGAGAGGAAGCGGAAGGTTTTTCCCGCCGGTTTTGCTTTTTTTGACGGGATGAAGCGGCCATCCACCATGTCCGGCACCACCACCAGCTTTTTCGGGTCGACGCCGCCGGCGGCGAATGTTTTAACGTTGAATTCCGCCGCCACCCATATTTCGTCCATCGTGTTCAGCACGTCGGCCCAGAGGCGCGGCAGCGAATCGCTTTCCAGCATCACGCGCCCGATATGTATTTTTCCCGGTTCCATCCGGAAGAAATGCGGGAAGCCGCTATGGATGACGATCTCCTCCTTGCAGGGGGTATGTTTTTCCAGCGCATCAGGCTGGAAATTGCAGCGCCAGCCGCGCCGCTTGAAGGCGTTCAGGAATTCAGCGGTGCCGTAGCCGTAGCCGGAAAAGGCCGGGCGGTAGCTCCTGAAACAGACCGGTCTCATCGGCCCGTCGTCTGTGCGGGAACCGCGCCGCCACGCACCGTTCCTTTGATGTCCACGGCGATCCACCGCGCCGCCGCGGCTTCGGCCACGCGGAAGACATTGGCGTAGTCGGCGGTCTCTTCGCAGTTGTGGTTTATCTGTACCAGAGCCAGCGGGTAGCTTTCGCGGCGTATTCCCTCCAGCGTTTCCGCCGCCAGTTGTTCAGTCGACAGCGCCCCTTCGCCAAATGGCCACTGGGCGAGGCCGCTGAAATCATCGTCCGGATCGGGCCGCAACAGCAGGTGCACCTCAAGGCCGGGGCGCTTTTTCAGCTCGGCCAGCAGGGCGCGGGTTTGCCACCGCGGGCCGCTGCAGATCAGCAGCAGTTTTTCAATTTCTGCCGGAATGCTTGTCAAAACTTTGGAAAAATCGACATCCCTGAAGCGGGGGCCGCCCGCGTTTGCCGCCACGCGCCGCGCGCGGGCGACTTCTTCTTTTATCTGTCCGGCGGAGTAATGCCGGTAGCTTTGTATCACATTGCGGCCGCCATCGTATTGTTGCCAGTCGAAGGTGGTGATGGCCCCTTCGCCGGCGCAGGAGTTATAGAAGGGGGTGCCGGGCTGCGGCGTGCAGATCGATATCTGCATGTCGTACAGCAGCTTTTTTCCCAGCAGGTCTTTTATCAGGGCGGTGGTGGCGCGGTCGCGCTCCGGGCTGCTCCCCAACGCGCCGTACGTGAAGGTGCCGTAAACGCGGATACCAATGTCGCTTGCCGCCTCCAGCGCGGCATACAGCTTCTTTATGGATTGGCTTTTATGCATCGTGCGGGCCACATCCTTGTCGGCGGTCTCGATGCCGACGCGGAGCTTGTAGTAGCCCGCCTTTTTCATCCATTCCAGCAGTTCGCGGTCCAGGTTCCAGTAGCCGCACATGGCGTTGTACCTGAGCGTGTGAAGCCCCTTGGCGATGATCGATTGGCAGAGGGCGATGACGAACTCCTTGCGGCCGTTGTGGGCCTCGTCATCAAAGAAGACCCCCTCCATCTCCGGGTACTTTCTTTTCATCGCGGCGATCTCGTTGGTCACATCGTCAACATCGCGGGGACGCCAGCTCCCCGCGCCGTTGTAGTACACATTCGCCACCACGCAAAAATTGCAGGCCAGCGGGCAGCCCCGGCTGGCGAACATCTCCAGTTCGCGGTATTCGTTGACCACCGGCTCTTTGTAGTCGATGCGGCGCACGTCGTCATCTTCCGGCCACGGCAGCAGATTCGGGTCGGTGAGCGGGCGGCGCGGGTTGGGGTAAAGCCCCAAAACCTTGTCCGGCGGCATTCCGTTCGCCATATCCTTCACCGTCATTTCGTATTCGCCGATGCAGACGTGGTGGGCTCCGGCTTTCAGCGTTTCCTGCGGAAAGGCGGAAGGGTGTTGGCCCGCCATGATCACCTTGCAGCCGGTGGCGGCTTTAACGGCGGTGGCCAGCTTCATGTCCATGGCAAAGGCGAGCGTGCTGGTTTCCATCACCAGCCAATCGGGCTTTTCCGCGGCGATTTTTTCCAGGTATGTGTCGTGGTTCCAGTTATTCAGGTTGCCGTCCAGCAGTTTGACCGCGTGGGGGGTATCGCGCTTCAGCAAAGCGGAGCAGTAGGCGAGCATGAAGGGGTAAAAAGTCATCCACCCTTTGCTGTGGTCGTACCACGAAGGGCTTTCAACGGCGGTCCAGCGCGAGGGGAAGTGGACGTACCGCTCGCCGTTCTCTCCCATCCCCACCGAGTTCGCCAATACGATCTTCATCGTCCGCTTTTCCCCGCCACGGGGGAATTAAGCAGCAGGGCCGCTTTTTTATGATCGGGTTGAAGTTCCAGCGTTTTACGCAGCGCCTCTGCCGCGTCTCCGGCTATTCCTTTGTCTAACAGAATGGAGCCGATATGGAACCAAGCGGCGGCGCGGCGCGCGGGGGAGGGGGCGTTGGCGGCCGTGGCCTTACGGTACCACTCCAGCGCGTCACCGGGATTGCCCAATTGCTCCTCGCAATACGCGAGGTTGTAGCAATCGTCGAACCGCGCATGGCGCGCGGCGAGTGCGCGGTATTTTTCCGCCGCCGCCGCGTAGTCTTTTATCAAAAGGAGCTTGCGCGCCTCTTCCTCCGCCGTGGCGGGCGTGGAATTTCTTTCGATGAATTCGGCCCGCGCGCGTTCGGTCTCGGCGCGGCCCCGCGGATCGACGTGGTGCGTGACCACCGCATCGGGGAAAACCTTCAGCGTGAATCCCGCGTCTTTAACGCGGTGGCAGAAGTCTATGTCGTCATGCTGGTAGTTGCGCCGCGTTTCGTCGAACTTCACCGCATTCCAGACATCCCACCGCATCATCATAAAGAAGCCGCTGATGTAGCTGCCGGGGTCTTCGGCGGCGTAATCCAGCAGCTCCGGAGCGGCGAGGGGGTTCCCCCGTTCGATCTTCTGATAGTCCCACCAGCGGTTTCCCAGCGGGTCGAGGCCGCGGCATCCCGCCAGATCGAAACCGGCGTGTCGCTTCATGTTGTGCCACCAATCGGGGGCGAAGGTAACATCGTCGTCGAGGATGATGACGGTATCATATTGCGCCCGCGCCGCGTTGAAGTTGCGCATTTTGCACACGGCGGCGGTTTCGGCCCATTCTTTTGTTTCGATGTGGTTTACCCGCGGGTCTTTTTTATATTTGCCGCACACCAGGATTTCATAGGCGGGGATATGCTGGGCCGCGATGCTTTGTATCAGCGCTTCCATCATATCGGGCCGGTGCCCGCCGGTGATGACGCAGAACGAAATGCCCGGGTTTTTCATCGGCGACTATTGTACCCCAGCGTCCGCTTGCGGGGTTATAGCGGCAGAACCCGGATAGTGGCTCCCGATTCCCGGCCGAATGTCCGGGCAAAATCTTCCGCATCGAACCGCGAAGTGGCTTCCAGCGTGCCAACCCCTTCCATGCCGGGTTGCACGGTGAAGGAGAGGACTTTCACCGCCGTGAGCCGGTTCCGCATTCGCCCGAACATTTCAGAAATTGCGGGGGCTGTGGGAGATGTTAAGAATAAAAATCGCATTGTCGCCTCCCTTTTAAGCGGGCATTCAGGGATTCCATATGAAAATCCATGTATCTTTATCGGAAGATTTTGCTGAATCTTAAAAGGACGGTTTTGGCGGTCTGTTCAACGGATAAGCCGGGGACTACATCAGCGCGGAGGCAGCTTCGTGCCCGGCCATGAAACTGTGATCCATGTTCCCCGCTTCGTACCGCCAGCCGCCGAACCGCCCCACCGAACTGATGTTGTGTTGGCGGAGGAACATTTCGATGGGGGCGAGGGATGCATCCCTCGTCAGCGTGGGAATGGGGTAGAGATACGGGACTTTCATCATCCACGCGCTGGCGATGCGGCGCCGGTCGTCCGGGCGCATCAGGCCGCTTTTCACCAGCCCGACCACCGTTTCTTTCACGATGGTGGATGCATTGCGTTTTTGCGTGACGCCCGACGATATCTCGCACATGAACGAGGTTTGCGCTCCGGGGCGCGGCACATTCAGCGGCGAGTAATTGGAGAAGTAGGTGACGCGGTAAAAGGGGACCGCCGGATCGGGGAAGTATATCCAGCAGCGGCTGTTCTTTATGAAGCGGTTGATGCCGATGCCGACTACGAAGCCGGAGTTGTGCTTTAGCCCGGATGCCGCGTGAAGGATGTCCGGCTCCGGCGCGGCGATCATCTTTTTTACAAAATGATCCAGCGGCGCGGTCGTGATGAGCGAGCCATATGAGACCTTCTTGCCGTTTTTAAAGGTAACGGTTTTTCTTTTGGCGTCCACCCGCACCGCTTTGTGGTGTAGCGCTATGTGTGGCGAAAAGCGGGACGCGATGTTGGCGAATAAGCTGCCGGTGCCGCCGTTGCGTGAAAAGCGGAAAGTGGCGTTCGGTCCCCATGAGTGGTTGTCGACCTTTATTTTCAATGACTTTTCTATTTCGGAAGATTTGGGAACTGAAATTCGGTCATTTATCCAGTAATGTCCCATTTTTTCAATAGGATATGCCCAAAGTTTGTTGTTGTATGGCAACATAAAATGCCGGGAAATTCCATCACCCAGCCGCCACGGTATCCAATCCCCAAAATGCGCCGGTTGCGGCGATTTGCCCCGCTGTTCAATGGCTATAAGGCCTTCAAAACATTCGCGCATTGCCCGTGGGGGAAGGCGGTGGATGTTGTTTTGAAGTGGGAACGGGATGAAGCGTCCGGCGGTGCGGATGTAGCTTTCGCGGGTGTGCGTCAGCGCGTCCGGCCCCAAGGCGCGCTCCACTACGTTGTTAAAAAAGGCGTTTTGGCTGAAGATGACGTGCCCGCCGATGTCCCAAGTGAATCCCTTGGCATCGATGCGACTTGAGGAAAGACCGCCAACCCGTCCTTCAGCTTCAAAAATCAACCATTTAGCGCCTGTTTGTTCCGCCAGCCGGTATCCGGCTCCCAGTCCTGCCGGGCCGGCTCCCAGCACCACGATATCCAGTTTCATTGTTGTATCTTATCGGATTACGGGCGCCAAACGGGAGTGTGCGTTGGAATTTTTATTGAAAGTGCAATCCTTATACATGTTTGAATTTATAGTGGATTGCCGGTTTTTTTTGATTCCGATTTCCAAAGGCGGTAAAGCTCCGCCTGCCTCTCGTAAAAATAGTAACCATCACCGATTGCGCGGTAGAGGCCGGCTACACCATCAAGTATACCCAACCGGGTGAAGTAGGCTTTGAGGAACATGGCGAGTCCGGAAAACGGGGCATAATACATAGGGCGTCGTTCGCCAGCACGGAATTTTTCATGAGCGGAGATATGGGCATAGCGCTTGAATTTCTGGAACATTTCCGCCGTACCGGCGGCGTAGTGGTCTATGGGGGTTTCAATGACACCCATCTCACCGGTCACGCGAGGATATTCATGCACGTCTCCCTCGAATTTGCCGCAAGACCGCCGGAAGAGCCGTATCTGGTAGCTGGGGTTGCACGCGCCGTACCGTATCAGTTTCCCGCCTTGGTGCTCGCGGCGGCGTATCGTGAACCAGGTTTTATCAGTGCCTTTGTGCAAAATGCGTTTGATCTCGGCGGCGCATTCAGGAGTGACCGCTTCATCGGCATCCAGCACAAAAACCCAATCGTGCGTGCAGCAGTCAACGGCGTAATTCCGCTGCGCCGAAAATCCGGCCCATGCATTGTGATAGACGAGAGGGGTGAATTGTTTCGCCAGCGCCACGGTTTGATCGGCGCTGCCGCTGTCCACCACCACGATCTCATCGGCGAAGGAAAGGCTTTTCAGGCAGCGCTCGATGTTGGCGGCCTCGTTGAACGTGATGACGCACGCGGAAAGTTTCATCGGCATACTTTATCATAACGGCCCGCGCCGGGGTAAAGGGCGCGGTTTGCGGAACTGCCGTTTATTTGTGGGGTCAAGAGCCGTTGTGTTAACATGCGTGCCAAGCGAAACCTGGAGAATGAATGAACGACCTTGAGAAATATATTCTGGAAAACACCGGCAACCAGACCTGCAAATGGAGCCATTACGCCGGGATATATGACCGGCACCTTTCGAAATTCAGGGGGAAGGAAGTAAACCTTTTGGAGTTCGGCGTGTCGCATGGCGGGTCGTTGCAGATTTGGAAACGGTACTTCGGCCCCAAAGCCAGGATCATCGGCGCGGATATAAATCCCGAATGTAAAAAACTGGAAGAGGACCAGATCACGATACTGGTCGGCGACCAAGGGGATAAAAAATTTCTTGGGTCAATATTGGATCACATGCCGGAGATCGACATTCTTATCGATGACGGCGGCCACAGGATGAAGCAGCAGGTAAACACGTTTGAAGTCCTTTTTCCGCATATAAAACCGGACGGGGTGTATGCGTGTGAAGACCTTAATACCTCCTACTGGCATCGGTACGGCGGAGGTTACAAAAAGAAAGGGTCCTTCATCGAGTACAGCAAAAACTTTATCGATCATCTGAACGCGTGGCATTCCGAGCAGCCGCACCGGCTGAATATTTCCGATTTCACCAAAACGGTCGACTCATTGCATTATTACGATTCCCTGCTGATCATTGAAAAACGGCTGAGGGAAATGCCCTATGCCATAGAGACGGGCCATCCGAGCACCAATTTTTATTTGAAGAAAACGCTGGCGGAGCGATTGGAGCGGCTATGGCTTCGCCCGATAGGCTACAAGGAATCGCCCACCAGCCTTGCGCCCAACAGAAAAGCGAAGTAATGCCGGCCTACAGGTTGCAGTTTTTGCAGATGGCGTAAGGCCAGATACCGCTACTTATCTGGCGGCGGGCTTTGACATAGGTGGAAGCGTGCCAGATGTCGCGCAGCTCTTTTTCACCCGCGTTGCCGAACGTGACCGAGGACGTGAAATCGTTGCAGCAAAGGACAGCATTCCCTTTGTAGTCGATGGTGAGGTGGTTCACCAGAAAGCAGTAGGGGTGGCGCGTGTGTTTGATGTCCACCAGCCCCCCCCGGTTGTTCAGCATATCCCCCTCTTTGCGGTGATACATGCCGTAAAAATCGACGATCTCCACTTTGTACAGTTCCGGCTTTTCCGTTTTGATGTACGCCAATGTATCGGCCAGCAGTTTCGGCATCGCGGGCGAGTGGAGCGATATGCGGAATGAATCCACCCCCGCCTCCATAAGCGCGAGATATTTTTCCACCGACAGGAAATCGCCGTTGGTGTACACGGCGATGGTTGCGTCCGGCAGTTTTTTCCGCGCGTATGCCAGAAAGCCCACCAACCGTTCGTCGGTCAGCGGTTCGCCGTAAAAATGCGGCGAAAGGCGTCCGCTAAAACCCCAGCGTGAGAGGGAGTCAATGATCTTGTAAAACAGTTTTTCATCCATCGGCGCTTCGGGACGGCCCACCGTGTAGTTGGGGCAGTAAACGCATTTGCGGTTGCAGTACGAGGTGGTTTCTATCTCCACCGTTTTCGGGGGACGCACCGGCCCCAGCATTGCCCCGGCGTACCGGAGCCACGCGGCGAGTTTCGAATGTTTCAGCGGCATGGCCGGCTATTCCTGCTTTCCGCCTTCGCGGCCCGGCGCGATAACATCGGCGGGTGATGCGGGGGAGGGGGCATCGCCGCTGCAGATGCGGCATATTTCGTATGGCCAGAGGCCGCTCCAGTAGCGGCGGCGGATGTCGAGGTAATCTTTTTTGTTCCAGATGTCGATGAGGCGCTCGGTGGCCGCGTTGCCGAAACGGTGCTCCGAATAGTAATCCATGCAGCAGAGGATGATGTTCCCCTCCACGTCGATGGTAAGCCGTTTGAAGTTGCAGTAATTGATCTTGCCGGGGTGTTTCACGTAGACCGCGCCCCCCCGGTTGGAAAGCTCCTGCTCCTCATCGCGCTCGAAGATCACCATGTTTTTTGCGTATGTCGACGCTTTTACCGCCTCTGTCATCTGGATAAAAGCGGGGGTGGGGGTGCGGTCGTGCTGCGAAACTTTAATGCAGTTTGCACCGCTTTCCACCAGCCGTTTGAACTTTTCAAAGTCCAGCAGATCGCCGTTGGTGTAGACCTCCAACACCGCGCCGGGAAGCTGTTCCCGCGCGTACCGCAAAAAATCGAACAGCCGCTTGTCCAGAAGCGGTTCGCTGTAAAAGCAGAAAAAAAGCGTGCCGGTAAAGTTGATGGCATTAAGATCGCCGATGATTTTCCGGTAAAGCGCCTCGTCCATCATTTTTGCCGCCCGTGGGCTGACGAAAACCGGGCAGTAAGTGCAGTTCCGGTTGCAGGCGGAGATGGTTTCGATCTCCACCATTTTGAACAGGGGATTGCGGAACATCCCCAGCCAATGCCCCACTTTCCTCATTGGCCTGAATGAGTAGAGGAATGTCTTTAGCTCGTTTTTCGACAGGATTTTCATGTAGTTATCCGCAAGGCCCCGTTGCGGGGGGGTGTTGGATCGGCCTCAAACCCTTATGCCGGATGTATCAGTTTGCGGGGCAAATATTTTTTCCATCTTTCTCCATTATAACCTTCAGGGGGAGAGTTTCCAGCGGAAAGCTCTTTTTTCCCTTTTTCGGCAGGATGCGGGGGCGGCTCAGGCGGGGCGTTCGCGCAGGCCTTGATGGATCTCGGCCATGATGTCGCGGATGCCGCGGCTGTATTCCCATTGCGGATAATGCGCGCGGAATTTCCGCACGTCGCTTATCCACCAAATATGGTCGCCGCTGCGGTTTTCGTCCACATAGTTGAGCTTCATCTTGTTGCCGCTGATCTCTTCGGCGATGGCGACCGCCTCGACCAGCGAGCAGTTTGAATGCCGCCCCCCCCCCGCGTTGTACACCTCGCCGGGGCGCGGGTTTTGGTGGTAATGCCAGAACATGTTCACCAGGTCGTGGCTGTATATATTGTCGCGCACCTGCTTTCCCTTGTAGCCGAAGATGTTGTATTGGCGGCCGGTGACGCAGCACTTTATGAGGTAGGCCAAAAACCCGTGCAGCTCCGCGCCCGAATGTCCGGGGCCGGTGAGGCAGCCGCCGCGGAAGCAGGCGGTGTTCATGCCGAAGTAGCGGCCATACTCCTGCACCATCACGTCGGCGGCCACTTTGGAGGCGCCGAACACGCTGTGCTTGGAACTGTCGATGCTCATGCTTTCGTCAATGCCGTGGGCGGCGAACGGGTGCGCGGGATCGGCTTCCCAGCGTGTTTCGCGCTCCACCAGCGGTAGCGCATTCGGCGTGTCGCCGTACACCTTGTTGGTGGAGGTGAAGATGAAGGATGCCTTTGGCGCGTGTCGGCGCGCCGCTTCCAGCATGATCAGCGTACCGGTTGCGTTGATGGAAAAATCGGTGAGCGGTTCGCGGGCCGCCCAATCGTGCGAGGGCTGGGCGGCGGCGTGAATGACGATGGCGATGTCCGCGCCGTATTCGGCAAACACCCGCTCCACCGCCTGCTGGTCGCGGATGTCGGCCTCCACATGTACGTAGCCCGGCACCTGTTCTTTCAGCCGTTGCAGGTTCCAGCGGGTGGAGCCGTCATCGCCGAAGAAGTATTTCCGCATATCGTTGTCGATGCCGACGGTGGCGAATCCTTGGCGGGCGAAAAAACGGACCGCTTCCGAGCCGATGAGACCGGCGGAACCGGTAATGAGCGCGACAGCCATGTTTTTTTCTGCTCCTGATATTGTGTTTAAGCGGAAATTTTAGCAGGGATCGGTGCTTACATAAACCACATTTCCGCCCCGCGCGCCCGCTAAGGTAGAATGGCCGCATTATGAAATCCGGTTACGGCCGCGCGATTGGGATCGATCTGGGGGGGACCGGCATCTCGTTCATTGATATGTACGCGCCGGACAATATTATCCAGCGCGCGCGCATCGAAACCCCCCCTGCGCTCGATGAAATCGTGGCGGCGCTGAAAACGGCATTGCGCCGGTTTTTGGAAACACCGGGCCATCCCGCGCCATCCGGTATCGGC
>JAHFEJ010000125.1 GCA_023248535.1 Nitrospinales bacterium
ATAATCTTCCTGGGCGGCATTGTCGGTTTCATCGTGATATCGATCCTGCTGCCCATTTTCGACATCAGCCAAAAACTCGGTTAACAAGGGTATAGGAGACGGGAAATGAGAAGGACTAACGGTGAAGAGGGCTTTACGCTGGTTGAGATCATGGTGGTTGTGGTTATCCTTGCCCTGCTGGCCGGCATCATCCTCCCAAAAATAATGGGGCGGCCCGAAGAGGCGCGGCGCACCACGGCCAACGTTCAGATGAAGGAAATTGAAGCGGCGCTCAACCTCTTTAAAATCGACAACGGTTTTTACCCGTCCACCGAGCAGGGATTGGCGGCGCTGGTGACGAAGCCCGCCACCGGCGAACAGCCGAAACAGTATAAAGACGGCGGCTACCTCCACAAGGTTCCGAAAGACCCCTGGGGAAACGATTTCGTCTATCTCAGCCCCGGCCCCCACGGAGAATTCGACCTGGTCTCGTACGGGGCTGACGGCGTTGAAGGCGGCGAGGGAAAAAATGCCGATGTTGAAAGCTGGAATGCCCAATAACCGCGGTCACGGGCGTGGCGGCTTCACGCTTGTGGAGTTGCTGGTGGTAATGTTTATCATCAGCCTGTTTATGGCGTTCACTCTTCCGCGGTTGGCCGATATAGGCGAACTGCGGCTGAACAACGCGGCGCGCCATCTGGGACGCACGATCACTTATCTTTACGCCGAAGCCATATCCAGCCATAAGGTGGTGCGCCTGTACATGGAATTGGACAAGGGAAAATACTATCCCGCCACGATGAACAGCAAGGGGGAGTTTGAGAAAACAACCTTCCCCCTCTTCTCTTCGGGATCGTTGGGCGCGGGGCTGGAGGTCAAGAAGTTCATCACCGTTTTCGGCGGGGAGTTCGGCGGCAATACCGCGTACCTCCACCTGATGCCGGAGGGGATGGCTGAAAAATCGGTGATTGTGCTGGGAGACGACAGTGGACGGCTGGTATCCCTCATCGTCGACCCGCTGACCGGCCGTGTGCGGGTGGAGCCGGGCAGAGTGAGCCTTGAATATGGGGGGGGCGCCGTATGAAAAACGGCGGGTTCACGCTGGTCGAAATTGTCATAAGCCTGGCGATCATCGGTATCACGCTGGTCGTGCTTCTATCGGTTTTCAACAAGACCATCGTCACGGCCGCCGAAAACGGCGTGATAACATCCGCCGTCATGCTGGGCAGCGAAAAAATGGCCTCGCTGGATGCCGCCACGCTCCCGGATAAAGAGGATGACACGTGGAAAACCGATAAGCGTTACCCCCGTTACGATTTCAAATCGACGGTAAGCCAAACCCCTTTTCCCGATATCAGCTTCGTGCGCATCAAGGTGCGGCACGACGGCAAAGAGCAGTTCAAGCTTGACCGCTACATGGTGAAAAGATGAAAGCATCGCGCAACGGCGGTTTTACGCTGGTTGAGATACTGGTGGCGGTAATGATCTTCGGCATCATCTTCTCTTTCATCTTCGGCGTGCTTACCTCATCGCTGGCGGCCAGTAAAGAAGCTCAAAACCGGATGGCGGTGGACCACATCGGACGCTTCTTCATCCAAAAGATCACCGCCGAACTTACCACCGCCACCCTGCTTCCCATGAGCGGCCGCGGTGCGCTGGTGGGCCGTCATTTCACAGTCAATGGAAAATCGCACGACGAGATACACTTCACCTCTTTCGGCCAGACCTATTACACCGCCCTTCCCCGCGCCGGCATGGCCGAGATCAGCTATTACTTCCGCGCGAAGAAATCCGGCACACCGGCCCTAATGCGCCGCGAATCCGATATCATCGAAGAACCGGTCGATCAGGGGGGCGAGTCGCTTGAATTGACCCCGCAGGTCCAAGAACTTTCCATCAAATACAAAAAGGGGGATACCTGGGGAAATGCGTGGGACACCGCGCAAAACCATGCCCTCCCCGAAGCGGTGTCCATCGAACTGTCCTTGGCAGCCGATGACAAAACCTATTTTTATTCCGCCGTGGCGAGGCCGCAAACATGATTGTGAACAACCAGCAAGGCACCGCCCTTATCGTCACGCTCTTTGTCGTGGTGATACTCACCGTCACGGTGACGGAGTTTTTATATGAAACATGGGTGGACCGGAGCCTGGTGGCCAGTTTCCGTGATGGAACCAAAGGGTTATACGCGCTCACCAGCGGCATGGAAGCCGCCCGCGCGCTCATTGTGGATGATTTCCGGCGCGATCAGAAAAACGGCCTCTTCATCGATACGCTGAAGGAATATTGGGCGCAGCCGGCCATCGCCATACCGCTGGAAGACACATTCATGTTTGCCACCATCGTCGATGAATCATCCAAAATCAACCTCAACAGCCTCATCACCACGGGGGGGTATCCGGACGACCGCTACATCGCGATGTTCCGCCGCCTGCTGCGCAATCTTGAATTGGACGAAAATATAGCCGACTATGCGCGTGACTGGATAGACGCCAACGAGGAAGGCCCCGCCGAGAACCCGTATTACCAGTCGTTGCCGCACCCTTACCGCTGCAAGAACATGCGGTTCGACACGGTGGAAGAGCTTCAAATGGTCCGCGGCGTAACGCCGGAAGTCTTCTCCAAGCTGCGCAAATTCGTCACCATCGCAGGCGGCACGATCAACATCAATACCGCCTCCCGGGAAGTTTTAATGGCGCTGCACGATGACATTACCTCCTCGATGGCCGACGACGTGTTGGCGGCACGGACGGACTTGCCCTTCAAGGATAAAGGGGAAATAAAAAACCTGCCGGGTTTCGTGGCGCCGTATCCGGAGATTTCAAACCTCATCGATGTGCGCAGTGGCGCGTTCTCGCTGCAGGCCAGCGTCACGTTCAACGAATCGCGGCGCACGGCGCAGGCGATTTTTTACAACCGCACCGCCGAGAGGGCGGATTTGCTTTATTTTAAGGTGGACTGATGGCCGGATATATCGGATTGTGGATTTCAGCCAAACGGGTGAGCGCCGTACACCTGCTGAATAGCGGCAGGAAAATGACCGTCGCTGGCGTTTTCACCGCCGATTACTCGAATGGCGAGACCTTGGCCGCCGCCCTGCGCGAATCCGCCGCACACTTTGCCGATGCCGCCGCCGAGTGGACCGTTGGATTGCCGATGGACGAGTTTTCATTCCGTCAGTTGTCGTTCCCCTTCAAGGGGCATGGCCAGATCGCGGCGGCCCTCGGCTTTGAAATGGAAGCGGCGCTCCCCTTTATGGGGGAAGAAATGGCGGTATCCTTCGTCACGTTAACAACCGAAGGACAACAATCATCGGTGCTTGCCTGCGCGATCCGCAAAGAGAGGCTGGCGCACTACCGGGCCATGCTGAAAAACGCCGGCATCGAAGCGCGCCGCATCGCGCCCGATACCAGCGCGCTCCTTTACTTCTACCGCAGCGTAATCCTTCCATCGGCGGGCGCCGAACCCGCATCGGCGCTTATTGCCGCCGCCGACGCGGATGTGTTGCGCCTCTGCGGAGCCATGGCCAACGGTTTTATCGACTTTCATGCCGCCGAGCCGGACGAAAAGGAACTCCGCCGGTTTGCCGCCACCCTTCCCGCCGAACCGGAAAAATACTACATTGGCGGCGAGCGGCCGGAGCTGCTGGGGCGTTGGCCTGAGCAGGACTTATGGAAACGCCGTATCGAAACGGTGATCGGCGGCGAGGCGGCGGATCGCTTGATGATTCCCATCGGCCTCGCGGCGCTGGGGTCGGCCAGCGGCGATGAACTGTGCTTCGCGGGGGGCGCCCGCCGCAAAATGAAATTAGCGAACGATTGGCGCATCGCCGCCGCCGCGGGCGCGGCCGCCATGGTTCTGCTTCTTGGTTTCCTCTTCTTCCGCAATTATCTCAAGGAGCGCACATTAACGATGATTAACAATCAGGCCAAATCGGCCTTTGCCGCCGCCCTCCCCGGCACCAAGGCGGTTAAGCCGGTTTTCCAGCTGGAAGAACGGCTTGCGAAACTCGAAACCAAGATGAAACGCGCCGGATTGGCCGGTAACGGGCGGAACGATCTCATCTGGATACTCAAGCGGATGAGTGAAACCCTTCCCGAAGGCATGATCGTAGAAATGGACGAGATCATCTATGAAGAAAACAGCGTCGTGGTGACGGGCCGCACGGACCGGCTGGAATCCGCCGGCCGCCTCAAGGAACTCTTCTCCATCACCACTCCTTTCAAAGGGGCCGAACTGCTGGAAAGCAAAGCCACTCCCGACGGGAAAAAAGTGACGTTCAAATTGAGGATGCCGCTATGATCACCTCCGCCCCGGCAAAACGAACCGCCATGCTGAT
>JAHFEJ010000058.1 GCA_023248535.1 Nitrospinales bacterium
ATTGGCATCCGGTACAAAAACGGGTTATTATTGGCGGTGAGTGAGAGTGGGGAGGGGGGATCGCGAAATACCCTGTTTCCGGCAACCTGCAATGACAAGTCATGTTAAAGCCTATTGAGATACCAACACATTAAGGAGACCGGGTTTATGAAAAGTCTTCAGGCGAAAATGACGGCGATGCTGGCCCTCATGCTTTTCGTTTCACTGATCCTTGCCTATTTCCTCATCAATCAGGCGTGGCGTGAGCGCGCCATGGCCAAACGTTACGATATGATGCAGGATGCCGCCGGCCACCTGAACGCCGCGGCCGGTTGGCAGGCGATAGAGCGCGGGGTCGGCGCCACCATCCTGGGAAGCGATAATCCCCCCGCCGCGCTGTTGGCCAAATACGCCGATCTGGGCACCAAGGGGGACGCCGATGCCGATGAAGCCAATAGGGAAGTTGAAGCCCTCTTGGCGTTGGAAAAGGATGCCGACCTGTCAGGCAAGGTTTCCTCCTGGCAAGCCTCCCTCAAGGATCTGCGCGATGCCCGCCCGCGGGTGAAATCAAAGGGGATGCCGGTACCCGACTGGGTGAAGGCCGCCACTAAAAACATAGACGCCGAGTTTTCGTTGCGCAACACCATCTTTTCGCCGCGCGACCAGCGCGAGCAGGTGCTCTACTACAACTCGGTGGTGCGGGCCAATGCCGCCACGCTGTGCGAATATGCCGGGCGCGAGCGGGCGGCCCTCGGTTCCCGCATCGCCGCCGGCGAGCCGATACCTCCCGCGCAAATGGAAACCCTGAAGGCGTGGCGTTCCATCGTGGACAATTCAGCCGCGCAGGTCATCGCCCTGAAGTCGCTTTCCTCCACGCCGCCAATGCTGGCGGCCGCCATCGATACGTTTGAAAAGGAATTTTTAGGCTCTTACCAACAGCTGCGTGAACAGGTGTATGCCGCCAGTGCCGCGGCCAAACCCTATCCGGTGAACGGCGGCGAGTGGATAACGCGCGCCACCGCGGCGATAGACACCGGGCTTGGCATTTCCAACGCCATCGGCGAACTGGCGGCCGGGGCGGCCGCCGAGATCGGCGCCAAGGCCCGCAACACGGTGATCCTGAATACCGGCCTGCTCGCATTTGCGGTGGCGGTGTTTTTGTTCGTGCTCTTCTTCGTCCACCGCAAGGTGATCCAGCCGATCAACGTGGTCATAGAGGGGCTGATCGAGGGATCGGGGCAGATCGCCAGCGCGTCCGCCGAGATTTCCAATGCCAGCCAGGCGTTGGCCAGCGGCGCCACCCAGCAGGCCTCATCGCTGGAAGAGACCGCCGCTTCACTGCAGCATATATCCGAAACAAGCGCTTCCAACAGCCAAAGCGCCACAAAGGCGGCAAGCGCCATGAAAGAGTCGGAACAGACCGTTGCCGAAGGGGCCGCCGCCATGCAAGAGATGGAATCGTCCATGGCATCGATCAAGCATTCGTCCGGGGAAATATCCAAGATCATCAAGGTGATAGAGGAAATCGCGTTCCAGACGAACCTGCTGGCGCTGAATGCCGCCGTGGAAGCGGCGCGCGCGGGCGAACACGGGAAAGGCTTCGCCGTCGTCGCCGAAGAAGTGCGCAATCTGGCCCAACGTTCCGCCACCGCCGCCAAGGATACCGCCTCGCTCATTGAAAACGCCGTGCGGCAGGCCGATAACGGCGAGGGGATCGTGAAAAAACTCGCCGAAAATTTTCAAAAAATATCCGAGTCGACAAAAAATGTGGGAAGCGGCGTTGCGCAGATCGCCATCGCCAGCACCGAGCAGTCGACCGGCGTGCAACAGGTCAACCAGGCGGTTTCCCAGATGGACAAGGTCACGCAGCAAAACGCCGCAACCGCCGAGGAATCGGCCGCCGCGGCGGAAGAGCTTAACGCCCAGGCCGAAACGCTGTATAGCCATGTGAACGACCTCACCCATCTCATTACTGGAGAGGACCTCAAACACGAGGGGCGCTAAATGGCGATGGAAAATAGCGCTTACATAAGTTGGAAAGATGACTATGAGATAGGCATCCCGGATATTGACCGGCAGCATATGCGGCTGGTGGAGCTGATTAACAAGCTGTACATGGCGATGGAAGTCGGCACTGCGGACGAAACCGGAAAAGTGTTGCAGGGCCTCATCGAATATACCGTCTCCCATTTCGCCGACGAAGAGCAATTGCAGGAACGGCATGGCTACCCGGGGTTGGACGGCCATCGGAAACTTCACACTGAATTGGTGGCGGAGGTGCTCGGTTACGTGAAACGTTTTCAGGCCGATGAACCGGGGGTTGAAGCAAACCTGATGTGGTTTCTGAAAGACTGGTTGCTGAATCACATCAGGATGCAGGACGCGAAGATAGCCAAGCACATTTTGGGGAAGTAGCGCCCACGCCGTCAGATGAAGCGGCCGCCTCCCTTTTTATTTACCTAAAGCTCTCCCCCCGTGTACAATTCTGGATGCTCTCCCTTGCCGGGATGGCGAAATTGGTAGACGCAAGGGACTTAAAATCCCTCGGGTGGCAACGCCTGTGCCGGTTCGATTCCGGCTCCCGGCACCATTTTCCGCCGAATACCAGCGCGCGGCAGTTGGAATCAAAGAGAGTATAGACCACAAGAGGCTCAGAGACACCGAGAAGCAGCGTGTTAAAGAATGGCATTTAGAGACTTGTTTTCTAACTCTGTGCCTCTGGGTCTCTGTGGTTAAAACCTTGGCGATCTTCCCGGCTATGGGCTTTAAATATCCAAGGCGTGAGGTGAGTTACTGAACGTCGACGCCGCGCGGCCCGTTGGCGACATGGCCGATGGCGTAGGCGGGATGGCCGTTGGCGTTGAAGAAATCGATCGCCGCCTTTTCGTCCGCCTTGTCAACCGCCAGCACCAGGCCGATCCCCATGTTGAAGGCGCGCTCCATCTCTTCCTGCGCCACGCCGGCGGTTTTTTGGATGAATTCAAACACCGGCAGCACTGGCCACGTGCCGCGCTTCACCGTCAGCCGCTTCCCTTCCGGCACCACGCGGACGATGTTGTCCTTGAATCCCCCGCCGGTGATGTGGGCGATGGCATGTACCTTGGTTGTTTTCAAAAAGGCCAGCACGGCATTGGCGTAATTCACATGCGGCGCGAGGAGGAGGTTCTTCACGCTCCGGTCAAAACCTTTCGGCATGTCGTGCACGCCCAGTTTCGCCATATCGAAAAATACCTTGCGCGCCAGCGTGTAGCCGTTGGTGTGAAGCCCGTTGCTGGCAAGCCCTATCAACACCTGTCCCGCCGCCAGCGAGCGGCCGTTCACGATCTCGTCGCGCTCCACCACGCCGGTGATGATGCCGGCCACGTCGTATTCCTTCGCCTGATACATGCCGGGAAGCTCGGCGGTTTCGCCCCCCAGGATCACCACTCCCGCTTCGCGGCAGGCGGCGGCCATGCCGCGCAATATCTCTTCCATCTGCGCGGGGAGCAGCCGGTTCATCGCCACATAGTCCAGGAACGTCAGCGGCTTCGCCCCCTGGCACAGCACATCGTTGCAACCGTGGTTCACGATGTCCATGCCGATGGTGCTGTGGTCTTCCGCCATGCTGGCCACCATCAGCTTGGTGCCCACGCCGTCGATGCTCTGCACCAGTACCGGCCTTTTGTATTCCTTCACGATGTCGGTGAGATCGAACAGCCCGCCGAATGCGCCCAGTCCCCACAGCACGTTCTTGTTCACCGTCGATTCCACATGCCGCTTGATCAGCCGCAGCGATTCCGTGCCGGCGTCGATATCGACCCCCGCGTCTTTGTAGGTAAATTTTTCGTTGCTCATCCGATATCCCCGTTTTCCCGCCAGCCGTATTGTCCCACCAGTTTCACGAAGGTGCAGGGGGTGCTGGCCGTTTCCTCAAAACCGCGTTCCGTCCGCGTGACCCGTTTCAGTATTTGCCCCGTTTCGCCGCCGATGGGAATGACGATCCGCCCGCCGGCGGCAAGCTGTTCCAGCAGCGGTTTGGGCACCTCCGGCCCCCCCGCCGCGACCAGGATGGCGTCGTAAGGGGCAAAGTCTTTCCACCCCAGCGTGCCGTCCCCCACGGTCAGGGCGACGTTATGAATACCCAGCCCTTCCAGCGTTTTCCGCGCTTTGAACAACAGCGGCGCGATACGTTCTATCGAGTATACCCGCGCCGCCGTCAAACTCAAAACAGCCGTCTGATAGCCGCATCCGGTGCCTATTTCCAGCACTTTCTCGGTTCCCTTCAGCTCAAGCAATTCGGTCATCACCGCGACCATATACGGCTGGCTGATGGTCTGCTTTTCGCCGATGGGCAGCGGGTAATCCTCGTATGCCTTGAAGCTGAGCGCCTCATCCACAAAGACGTGGCGCGGCACCTGCCGCATCGCGGCAAGTACCCGCTCGTCCCGGATGCCGCGCCGCACCAGCTGCTGCTCAACCATTTCGAGGCGCGGCTTGGTGTACACGTCGCTGGGGTTTGGCATCATAATTAGCGGTACTCTACACGCCATCCGGCGCCAAATCCATCATTTTCACCCTCCGCGCCGCGCAACAAATCGCTGCTGAAATATCTAAAACCGAAGTAAAGTTTATAGCGTGGAAAACCGGATAGCGGTGTTTATCAATCCCACGTCGGGGCACGGCAAAGGGGCGCGGATACTGCGGGAACTGGCGGCGGCGCGCGCGCACGACCCGTTGCTGAAGGGCCGCGTAACGGCGGTATGCGCCACCCCCGCCTCCACGCCGGACATTCCCGCCATCATCGAGGCGTTGAAAGAGTGCGACATCGCGCTGGTCTGCGGTGGCGACGGCACGGTGCACCAGATGGCGGATATGATCGTGCGCCACGCCCCCGGCGCGGCGCTGGCCGTTTTTCCGCTCGGCACCGGCAACGATTTCGCGCGGCAGCTGGGGCCGCGACCCAAGAGCGTGGCCGCCCACCTGCAAAAAATCGCCGCCGCGCCGTCGTTCGGCACGGTGGATGTTTGGTCGATCAACGGCGATGTCCTGTTCACCAATTACGTCAGCTTCGGTTTCGACGGCTGGATACTTTCGCTGTATCAAGCCGCGCTTAAACATCTGTCCCAAACCGGTTTTTTCGGCTTCACCTTCGCGAAGAAAATGCTGTTCGCGCTGGTGGGGGGCTGGGCGCTCCTTTTCCACGGCAAGCGCGCGCCGATGGCCGATGGCGCGCCGCTGTCGGTGATCGTCTGCAACATCCCGTGGTATGCGGGAGGGGCGCGTTTCGGCGCGGGAGGAAAGCCGGATGACGGACGGTTAGAACTGATGAAGCTCCCCGGCAAGGTGGCGTTCCTGCGGCTGGTGGCAAGCCGTTTTATTCATGGCCTTGCGCCGCAAGCGGCAACGCTTGAGCCGCCGCTCACGCTCACATTCACCGATGCGGTGCCGCTGCAAGTGGATGGCGAGGATTACTCGGCCCGTTTCGCCGCCGTCCGCCAGTTCACCATCACCCGCGCCGGCAGCATCAAAACCTGCTCCTGACGCGGTAATCCGGGATAAACCGTTGCCGTATTAATCATAAGGAAGTTTGACAAAACAACAAACACACACGAGAATAAAAACATGAGACAAGTATTGATCTATAAAGGGGAAGACGGATTTTGGGTGGTCGAATGCCCCAGCCTTCCGGGGTGTATTACGCAGGGAGCCACCAAAGAAGAGGCTATCGCCAACGCAAAAGAGGCCATCCAGCTTTATGTGGAAACTTTAAAGGAATCCGGCCACCCCGTACCGGATGACACTGCGGACGCCCTGCTCATCACCGTATGAGCAAACTTCCCGCCGTTTCGGGAAGGGATTGCGTTAAAGTCCTCACAAAAGCCGGGTTCTCATTCAAAAGGCAAAGCGGAAGCCACATGATCACGAGCCGCGAAAATCCATTCGCGCAAGTGGTTGTACCAGACCACAAGGTATTGGACAGAGGCACCTTGCGCGGGATACTGCGTCATGCAGGTTTGAGTATTGAAGATTTCATCCGCTTGCTCTAACGTGGAATCCGCACTTGGCGGTTAGCGGTTATTACGCGGTCGGCAGGCGGTTGAGTTGATCGACGGCGAAAAAGATGTCGCTAGCTTTCTTCGGGTCTATGCCCGATTCGTGACGCGCTCCCCGCGCCACAGCGGAGCGGAAGCCGACGATGTCCGGTTCCGCCTCGTCCAGCCACACCAAGTCGCTTTCAGCCAGGCCGCCGGCCAACGCGCTTTTCAGGCCGCGCGCCCGGCAGTCGGCGGTGAATCCGGCCAGCGTTTCCGGCCCGCAGTAGTGCCCCAGCCGTTTGCCGCTTTTATCGAAGGTGTCGATAAGGCAACCCCACACCCCCGCGCTTTGCGCGGCGGCGGGAAGTTTTTTAAGGGCGGCTTCATCCATCAGGTCGGCATAAAACCCCGCGACAAGGCGGGTATACGGCGCGCGCGCGTCCAGTGAGCGGCGGATGGCCGATAGGAACCACGGAGCCTGTTCCGCCGAAACGTTTTTGAGGCCCACCTTTACGATGTCGGCTCCCGCCAGCGCGGCGTCAACCGCGCGTTGCGCATAAAATTCAGGATCGTACCCGGCATCGCCGATGGCGGTGGAGAGGGTGACGGCGTCCCCCGCCGCGGCGCGCACCGCTTCTATGGTTGTCAGCGACGGCATGCCAAGCGAGCCGTCGCGCGGATCTTTCAGATCCAGAAAATCCGGCATCCGCGGCAGCTCTTTCACTTCCCCGGCATTAATGACACTGATAAGCGTTTTGATGTTACGCCTCCGCCTTTGGTTCTTCTTCGCCGGGGGCGACGCTCATGATGTTGTACCCGCAATCCACATACATGATCTCGCCCGTGACGCCCGACGCCAGCGGCGAGCAGAGGTACAGCGCCGCTTTTCCCACTTCCTCCTGCGTCACGTTGCGGCGGAGCGGGGCGGTCTTGGCGTGGTGCTTCAGCATTGCGCGGAAATCGCCGATGCCGCTGGCGGCAAGGGTTTTGATCGGCCCCGCGGAGATGGCGTTCACCCGTATTCCGCGCGGGCCGAGGTCGTTGGCGAGGTAGCGCACGGATGCTTCCAGCGCCGCCTTGGCAACCCCCATGACGTTGTATTTTGGAACCACCTTCTCCGCGCCGTAGTAGCTGAGCGTCAGGATGCTCCCTTCGCCCCCTTCCATCAGCGGCAGCGCCGCGCGGGCGAGCGCCACCAGCGAGAAGACCGAGATGTCCATCGCCATGGCGAACCCCTTGCGGCTGGTGGTGTAGAAGTGTTCTTTCAGGTCTTCGCGGTCGGCGAACGCGACGGCGTGGATGAGGATATCGAGGCGGCCGAATTTTTTCTTGTATGCGGCCATTACTTTTTCGATCTGCCCGTCGCTGGTGACGTCGCACGGCTCCACAAATTGCGAGCCGGCGGATTCCGCCAGCGGCCGCACCCGCTTTTCCAGTATCTCGCCGGCATAGGTGAAGGCGAGGTTGGCCCCCGCGCGGTGCAGCTCTTCCGCGATACCCCAGGCGATGCTCCGTTCGTTCGCCACGCCGAAGATGAGTACGTTCTTGCCTTGAAGCGATAACGGATAGGTCATTGATGTCTCCTTTTAGCCAGAGGCAAAAGTAACGTAAAGCGGGGGAAAGGTCAACCCCGGCGTGCCGCGTCCCTTCTCCCGGCGGGCGCGCGGTGTAGAATGGGGGGGAACGCTTGCCCTCGCGGGGATTTATGTGGACAATATCCCGGCGATGGATTATCAAAAGCACCTTTTTAACGAGAAGAAGATACGCTCCGTCACCGCCTTCACGCGCGAAGACGCCGCGGGCCTGCTCCGCGCCGCGCGTGCCGGTTAAAACGGACGTGGAGGTGTTTTCGTTCACGGACGCGCCGCTGGCCTTGAAGAAGCTCAAGGAGAGCGCCATCAGAGGGGCCGCCGTTCTCAGCATGGCATAACCCGCTTCATTCACGCCAAAGCGGAAGAATAAAGGAGTACATCATGGGCGTTATAACGCGAATCACCCGCGCCGCCGGCATCGTGCTTGCCACGCTGGCCGCAACGGGATTTTATATGCACTATGCCTTACTGGCCGCGCCGCAATATACCTGGCTGTTTCAGGCGCTGGTGCTGGCGGTATCCACCGTCTGTCTCGTGGCCGGCCTGGCCCTTATCTTCCTCATGCGGCTCATCATGGTGGCGGTGCCAATGCTGCTGATGCTCATCGTTGGCCGTATGGGCGGCGGCGGGCCGGGCGGCTTCACCGTCCGCGGGGGCGATTTCGGCGGCCCCTCAACCGGTTACTGAACGGTGAGCGTGTAGTAGCCGTATTTCACTATCTGCGGCGGCCACGAGGCCGAGCTGGCGTACGCGATGTCGGTTCCGTTTATCAGCGGGCGGTACGGCTCCACCTTCAGGTACACCGTCTTTGTGGCGGTGGCCGTGTATACGATGCGCGAGGCGCGGGAGTTGGTGCTCTCGTCGTCGTTTTGATCCAACTGTGTTGTGCCGTTCGTATCGTACAGCGTCATCAGCGTGTCGGCACCGTCTCCCAACGAACTGGTGAAGAACGTGTAGGTTGCGCCGCCGGTCACGGCGATGCTGAACCAGTCCGTATCCCCCGCGGGAAAGAACGTATGCGTTTCCGATGTCCCCGCAATGACGGCGCGCGCCGCGGCGGGGCTGTTGTCGGCTTCGTAAGCGTCGGCGAGGTACTTGATGCTCCGTGCCGCCAGTATCGGATCAAGCTGTCCGGCGGGATGCCCCGCCGCGGCGACCCAGTGATCGTAAAACCCTTCCAGGTTTACATAGGTATCGGTTTTAAGCCCTCCCGCGAAATCGGCCCAGATATCGGCAAAACCAAGCCCCAGATGTGGCGCGGCGCCGCCCGCGTAGATGGTCCAGAGCACGTTCGCCACCGCCACCTCGTTATCCGCCCCGATGGTATGCGATGCGAAAGAGGGCGTGTCGATCTCAAACGTGAACGAAAGGGTGGCGGCGCCGGTTCCCGCGCCGCCGGTTGTATCCACATACACCTGGGGGTTTGCCTCGCCCAGCTCCGCCTTCACCACGGATGAAAAAAAGCTGGCCCATCCTTCGGACCAGGTGAGGCGTATGTCGTAATGCCCCGACAGGCTGTGCGCGCCGCCGCCGGAGGAATCTTTGGAGTAGACCGCCGCCGCGTAATGCCCCATCTCGTGCAGGATCACGCTGTCGTCATAGGCGTCCGAGTCGGAGGAAGAGCCGAGAATGTCCAGTGTGTGCCCTCCGCCCACGTAGGAATAGTAGGTTCCGGTGGTCTTGCCGTCGTACCAGTAGGCTGTCAGGGCCGGCAGCGCCTGGCCGCCGGAGTACCGTTGCAGCACCCCTTGGGCTTTGAGGAGGTTGTCGTAAATATTGAATGACGGCCCGGCGCCGGTAATGCCCGCCGAAAGGGGAGCCGTCCACGCATCCCCCGCCGCAACGGCCATCGTGCCGGATGCGACGGCGTAGGTGGATTGATCCCGGTCGTCCTTCACCACGGCGTTGTAAACCGTGCCGCTTTTGGCGAGCGCCCGGACGTAATAACTCCCTGCCGCGGGAACGGTAAAGCTGTATCCGCCCGCCGCGTCGGTGACAGTGGTCAGCGTCACGGCGGAGCCGCTTACGAGTTCAACGGTGGCATTGCGCACAGGCAGGC
Organism: Nitrospinales bacterium; assembly: GCA_023248535.1. GTDB lineage: Bacteria > Nitrospinota_A > UBA7883 > JACRGQ01 > JACRGQ01 > JACRGQ01. The sequence goes on from JAHFEJ010000058.1 coordinate 9,645, forward strand.
AGGCCACGCCTGTGAAGCCGGTGGCGTTATAGGTGCGGTCTTCGTAACGCACGGTTCCCGCGATGGTGGTGCTTGTCCCGCCGGATGCCGTCCGCGATGCCGCCGTGTAACATGAACCGGCTCCCGCTGACGGGTTTGACCCCGGCCCGGTATTTGACCCGTTCCCCGGCAGCGAGCTGCCTGTTTGACCGCACGCCTGGAGTAATAGCGCGGCCACGGAGGCTACTAACAGTTGCCACGGTTTTAGGAGCCTGCCTTGCGCGGGATACTTCATCTTTCTATGCTAATACGGATGGAAGCCATTTTGTATATTGAATGGAAAAGGGGAGCCGCAATTGCCCCGCTTCCCGTTTCTGATATATTATGGCGGTTCACCTTTGACCCAACCAAATGGAGCTTTTTATGGAATTGGACAATATTGACCGGAGCATCCTGAACATCATCCAGTCGGGATTCCCCGTCGATCCGCATCCCTATAAGGTGATCGCGGACGGCGCCGGGGTCACGGAAGAAGAGGCCCACCGCCGCGTGATGGCGATGAAAGAGGGGGGCGTGATCCGCCGCATCGGCGCCAGCTACGATTCGCGCGGGTTGCACTTCACCAGCACGCTCTGCTCGGTGAAAGTGCCGCCGGAACTCATTGACGCGGTGGTCGCCAAGATCAACAGCTATGTGGAAGTCACCCACAACTACCAGCGCAACCACGCATACAACATCTGGTTCACCGTGATAGCCGAGACGCCTGACCGCATTGACCGGATTCTGAAGGAAATCCAGGGCGCCACCGGCTGCGCCGAGATCCGCAACATGCCGGCCCTGAAGAATTTCAAGATCAAGGTGGATTTCAAATTCAAGGACGGCAAGGAGCAATCCAACGGCGCCGCGGAGGACGAAGAATGAATCCCGAAATAACCCCTCTCGACAAAAAGATCATGAAGGCCCTGCAGGCCAACATCCCGCTTTCGCTGCGCCCCTATAAGGACATCGCCGATGCGGTGGGCGTCACGGAGCGGGAAGTGGTCGAAAAAATAAAGCACTATAAAGAGAAGAAGTGGATACGCCGCTTCGGCGCGATCCTGCGCCACCAGAAGGCCGGGTTCAGCGCCAACGGCATGGGGGTGTGGCCCGTGCCAAATGAGGCCGACCGCCAGCGGCTGGGCGAGATCATGGCCTCCTTCCGCGAGGTGAGCCACTGCTACGAGCGCTCCTCCTACGCCGATTGGCCCTACAACCTGTTCACCATGATCCACGGCGAAAGCACGGAGGATTGCGAGGCGGTGGCGAAACGGATATCAGAGGCCACCGGCATCAAGGAGTACGGAATGCTTTACAGCAACCGGGAGTTTAAAAAAACAAGCATGGTCTATTTTCCGTGATTCGCGGAAACAACGTTAAAGGGGATTTTGCATGACATATCAAAAAGGGGATCAAAAAAACCTGCTGGTGGTGGGCACCGTCGCCATCGACTCCGTCAAAACGCCGTTCGGCGAGGCCGAATCGGTGCTGGGCGGCAGCGCCACCTATTTTTCCGTTTCGGCCAGCTACTTCGCCGGCGTCAAGCTGGTGGCGGTCATCGGCAAGGATTTTCCGGCCGAGTACATGAAGGTATTCGAGAAACACGACATCAACACCCAGGGGCTGGTCAGGGCGGACGGCCAGACGTTCCGCTGGCGCGGCGCCTACGGGTACGACCTGAACGTGGCCAAAACGCTGGATACCCAGCTCAACGTCCTGATGCAGTTCGATCCGCACCTCGATGAAGAGCAGCGCAAGACCCCCTTCGTCTTTTTGGGGAACATCGACCCCGACCTCCAGATAAAAGTCATCAAACAGCTCAAGGGGCCGAAACTGATCGCCCTCGACAGCATGAATTACTGGATAGAGACCAAGCGGGATTCCCTCAAAAAGGCCATCGAGATGGTCGATCTAGTGGTGGTCAACGAGATGGAGGCGCGCGAACTGACCGGCAATTCCAGCCTCATCAAGGCCGGCCGCGCCATCCGGAAGATGGGCCCCAAAACGGTCATCATCAAGCAGGGGGAATACGGCTCCATCGCCCTGTACGGCGAGGAGATATTCTCCGCCCCCGCCTATCCGCTGGAAGACGTGTACGATCCCACCGGCGCGGGCGATACTTTCGCCGGCGGCGTAATGGGCTACCTCGCCCGGCGCGGCGAGATATCCGGCGAGACCATCCGCCAGGCGATGATCGTCGGCAGCGCGCTTGCCTCGTACAATGTCGAGGCGTTCAGCCTCGACAAGCTCACCAGCCTGACCATGCACAACATCGTCGACCGCTATAACGACATCAAGCGGCTCACCGCGTTCGAGGACTTCGTCCACTAGGGGAAAAAGAGGGCTTTGCCTGTACCGGGCGTCAATAACCCTTTATAAGCGCAGTGAACCACAGAGACCCGGAGACACGGAGAGCAAAACAAATTTCTCTGTGTCTCCGGGTCTCTGTGGTTGTTTTTCCCCAATAGGAATAGCGAAGAGCCTTCTTTCGCGGGCGGGCGCATCTTGCATTATCGGCCCGGATTTGAAACAATATCCAATGCGGAGGGTCCATTCTGGGTTGCCTGTGAAATATCAGGGCGTTGCCTGATGTTTTTTCGGCAGCGACTGTTACGGAAAAATACAGGGAGCGGCGATGGAAAAAGATGTGGCGAAGGGGAACTCATCCACGGAAAAAAATCCTGAGGTCGACAGGCTTGTCCACCTGATTCAGGAGCATATCGTATCCACCTTGGCGAAGGACCCCCAGCGGGCCAAGGTGTGGGACTATTACAACGCCACGGCCTACGCCATCAGGGACCGCCTCATCGAACGCTGGATCAAAACCCAGAACGCCTATTATGAATCCGACGCCAAGCGGCTCTATTACCTCTCGCTTGAATTCCTCACCGGCCGCACCCTTGGCAACAGCCTCGTCAACATGGGGTTGCTCGATCCGTGCCACGAAGCGCTGCACAAAATCGGTTTCGACCTTGAAGAGATCCGCGAGATGGAGTGGGACGCCGGATTGGGCAACGGCGGCCTGGGACGGTTGGCGGCCTGTTTTCTCGATTCGCTCGCCACGATGGAGATCCCCTCGTACGGCTACGGCATCCATTACGAATACGGCCTCTTCTACCAAAAGATCGTCGACGGCGCGCAGGTTGAGGTGCCCGACAACTGGCTGCGCCACGGCAACCCGTGGGAATTTGCACGGCCGGAGCATCTTTTTTCGGTGCATCTTTACGGCAGGGTGGATCAGTTCGTCGATGGACAGGGAAAGCTGCGCAACGAATGGGTGGATACCGAAGAGGTCATGGCGATGGCGTACGACACCCCCATTCCCGGCTACAACAACAACCACGTCATCAACATGCGGCTCTGGGCGGCGCGCTCGTCGCGCGATTTCGATCTCGACTTTTTCAACCAGGGCGATTATATCCGCGCGCTGGAAAGCAAAATGATGTCCGAGACCATATCGAAAGTGCTCTATCCCAGCGATCACTTCGCCGAAGGAAAGGAACTCCGCCTCAAGCAGCAGTACCTGCTCGTCTGCGCCACGCTGCAGGATATCCACCGGCGTTTCAGGAAGCACAACAAGACGTTCCAGACCTTCCCGGACAAAATAGCCATCCACCTCAACGATACGCATCCGGTGCTGGCCATTCCCGAATTGATGCGCATCCTGCTGGACAAGGAAGGGTACGCGTGGGACGAGGCGTGGCGTATCACCGTCAACACCTTCGGCTACACCAACCACACCCTTATGCCCGAGGCGCTCGAAAAGTGGCCGGTTTCGATGCTGGGCGTCATCCTGCCCCGGCACCTGCAGATCATATACGAGATCAACCAGCGCTTCATGGAAGAGGTGGCCCATACCTTCCCCGGCGACCCGGAGATGATGCGGCGCGTCTCCATCGTGGAGGAGGGGCCGGAAAAAATGATCCGGATGGCCCACCTCGCCATTGTCGGTTCGCATTCGGTCAACGGCGTCTCCGCGCTGCATACCGAGCTGATGAAGAGCAAGGTGATGAAGGATTTTTATGTCATATTCCCCCAGCGGTTCAACAACAAGACGAACGGCATTACCCCCCGCCGCTGGCTGCGGAAATGCAATCCGGCGCTTTCCAGGCTGATCTCCGGCAAGATCGGCGACGGGTGGATAAGCGATCTCGACAAGCTGAAGGGGCTGATCCCGCTGGCGGACGACCGCGCGTTCCACGCGGCGTGGCGCGCGGCCAAGAGGGAGAACAAGGAGCGCCTGGCGAAATACATCAAGGAGGAAAACGGCGTCGCCGTTTCCGTCGATTCCCTCTTCGACATGCAGGTGAAGCGGATGCACGAGTACAAGCGGCAGCTGCTCAATGTGCTGCACATCGTCACCATGTACAACCGCATCAAGGCCGATCCGGGCAACGGCCACACGCCGCGCACCGTCATCATCGGCGGCAAGGCGGCCCCTTCGTACACCATGGCGAAGCTGATCATCAAGCTGATCAACGCCGTTGCCAAAGTCGTCAATAACGACAAACAGGTGGGGGACAAGCTGAAAGTCGTCTTTCTGTCCAACTACCGCGTCTCGCTGGCGGAAAAAGCGATTCCCGCCGCCGATCTCTCCGAGCAGATTTCCACCGCGGGCCTCGAGGCTTCCGGCACCGGCAACATGAAATTCGCCCTCAACGGCGCGCTTACCATCGGCACGCTGGACGGCGCGAACATCGAGATCATGGAAGAGGTCGGCAAGGAGAACATTTTCATTTTCGGCCTCACCGCCGGGGAAGTGGCCGATCTGCGGGCGAAGGGATACAGCCCGCGGGACTATTACGAATCGAACGCGGAACTGAAAAAGGCGCTCGATATGATCGGCGGCGGTTATTTCTCGCCGTTCAACCAGAAGTTGTTCATGCCGATTGTGGACACGTTGCTCGATAAAGGCGATCACTTCATGGTGCTGGCCGATTACGCTTCGTATGTCGAATGCCAGGACAAGGTGTCGGCCGCCTTCCGCGATAAAGACCGCTGGGACAAAATGTCGATCCTCAACACGGCCAACATGGGGAAATTCTCCAGCGACCGCACCATCAAGGAATACGCCGAGCAAGTCTGGAACGTAAAGCCGGTCCACGTGAAATAGCCCCGTTCCTGGTAGCGGCGGCACTCTTGCCGCCGATTTGCGAGTTTCCCGGGTAGGTGCGACATTCTTGTCGCACATTGGCGCTCTAGCGCCAAGAAGGTTATGCCTCGCGGCACGATGTACCCAATAAATTGGGTACCCACCGCCCCGCATGGTATCCTTGCACACTATGAGGATCATCGGAGGACATGCGCGCGGCTGCACGCTGGCGGGGCCGGGCAACAAAAAAATTCGCCCCACGCCCGATAAGGTGCGCCAAGCCCTCTTCAACATGATCGACGTGGAGGGCGATTCTTTTTGCGACCTCTTCGGCGGCACCGGCGCGGTCGGCTGCGAGGCGCTCAGCCGCGGCGCGGCGTCCGTCACCATCGTCGAGCACCACCTCCACTCGGTCACGCTTATCCGGCAGAATGCCGAAAAGGTGGGCGCGATGCTCCCCGTCCCCGCCCACACGCGCGTGGTGAAACGGGATGCCGTGGAATTCCTGCGCGGCTGCGGGCAGGGGCCGGACCGGTTCAATTTCATCTACTGCGATCCCCCCTACGATTGGGATGGCAGGTCCGCGCTGTTGACCGCCGCGTTCAACGCCAAGGCGCTTCTCCCCGACGGGATACTGATCCTGGAAATGCCGGCCAAAGAGCCGCAGCCGCCGGAGTTCGAGCCGATAAAGGAAAAGCGGTACGGCGATACCAAGCTCCTTTTTTACTCCTTCGGCTAATAGCCCCCTCTCCCGGTAGCGGTGGCGCCCCTGTCGCCGATATTTCCGTAAATAGGACCTAACCACAGAGTCGCAGAGGCACAGAGTTATAAAACAAATCTCACATGCCATTTTTATAAACAGGGTTCTCCGTGCCTCCGTGTCTCTGTGGTTCATTTCTGCATGATGTACCCAATAAATTATGTACCTGTGGCGCGGAGAAGTGGATAATGGCGGGTATGGATTTGTTGGAAGGGATGTTGATCGCGGGGGGGGCCGCCATCGCGGGGGCCGCCGCGTACGCGCTGGGGAAAAAATCCGCCGCGCCCGATACCGGCATGAAGCAGGACATCGCGCTGATGCAGCAGACCCTCAACGCCCAGCTCATAGACCAGACGAAGACGCTGCTCGAAACCATCACCCGCGTGCGCGAGGAGAGCCGCGCCGCCATCACCACCGGCTTCGGCGATACGCAGGGGAAGCTGGCCGAATCGATGCAGCACGGCCGCAAAGAGATCGCCGACAGCCTCAGCGTATCGCAAAAACTCCTTACCGAGCGGCTGGAAAAACTCATCAAGGAGACCGCCGACCTCAAGGCCGCCTCCGGCCGGATGGTCGAGATCGGCGGCGATATCCGCAGCCTGAACCAGATACTCGAAGGCTCGAAAAGCCGCGGCAGTTTCGGCGAGTGGCAGATGGAGCTGTTGCTCCGGCAGGCCGTTCCCGCCGACAGGCTCCGTTTTCAGCACAAAGTGGGGGAGGGGATCGTCGACGCCGCCATCCTTATGGAGGACCGCGTACTCTGTATCGACAGCAAGTTCCCGCTGGCGAATTTGGTGAAGCATTACGAGGCCGCGCCAGGGCCGGAGCGGGAAAAATTCCTTGCGCAGTTCCACGCCGACGTGCGCAAACGCGCCAAGGAAATCAGCACACGGTACATCGTGCCGCAGGTGACGCTCGATTTCGCCATCATGTTCGTTCCTGCCGAGGGGGTATTCCTGGAGATCGTAGGCGACCACGAACTGCATCAGGCGCTGATCGATATGCGGGTGGTGCCGGCCTCGCCGAATTTCCTGTTCGTCTATTTTCAGGCGCTGGCCGTCGGTTTCCGGGGGATGGCGGTGGAAAAGCGCGCGCAGGAGATCATTCACGCGATACTCGATTTACAGAAGGGTTTCGAGAAATTTCAGGAGACCTTCGACGTGCTGGGCAAGCACATCGGCAACGCCCATGCGCAGTTCGACAACGCCAACGCGCAGGCGGCCAAGATCGCCGTCACGCTCGGCAACCTGAAGCTGGGGCAAACGGAGGAGTAGCCCTCACCAGTCCAGCGTGTCGCCGATGCGGAGAACGTTGATGTGCCCATCGGCCGAAAGCCCGCGCCGGGCCGCATCCGCCATCAGGCGCGCGGGCGGCTCGTCCCACGGCTCGTCGGTCATATCGAACGCGCCCCAGTGGATGGCCAAAAACTTTTTCCCCCGCACCTGCACAAACGCTTCCAGCGCCTCTTCGGGATTGAGGTGGTGCGCCTTGATCAGCTCGCGCGGGCTGTAACAGCCGATCGGCATGGCCGCCAGGTCTATCGGCCCGTATTGTCCGCCGATCTGGGGAAAAAACGATCCGAAGCCGGTATCGCCGGGGAAGTAGAACGTTTTCTTTCCTTCAACCACCCAGCCGCACCAGTGGCTCCGGTTGCGGTCCCACGGCGTGCGCGAGGAGTAGTGCTGCGCCGGCACGCCGTGGATGGTCAATCCGCCGTGTTTCACCGCGCCCCACCACGGCACTTCGACGGCGTTTGCTATGCCCCGGAGGCGGAACCACCGCTTAAGCCCTTCCGGCACGAAGAAGACCGGTTGGTACATCCTCTGCAACGCCAGCACCGATGGCAGGTCGAGATGGTCGTAATGGCTGTGGCTGATAAGGACGAAATCTATCTTCGGCATTTCCTCCGGCTCGAACGCGGGGGAGGTGTAACGCCGGGGGCCGAAAAAGGGGAACGGCGACGCGCGGTCGGAAAAGATCGGGTCGGTGATGTAAAAGTGCCCCTGCTGGCGGCAGAGCACGGTGGAGTGGCCCACCCACGCGGCGATGTTTTTCGTGGGTTCGATGCGGCTCCAGATTTCGCGTTCCACCTCGGCGGTGATGGTTTGGCGCGCGGCGTGGCCGGGCCGTTCGGCGAGGCCCCGCCCCAGCCGCCGGGCGATGTAGCTGAACGCCGATTTATGGCCGGGCATCCGGTACGCGGGATCGAGGTTGACGTAAATCTTCCGTTTCCCCATGCCCCCATTATAGCCCGGTTTGTTTACGAAACGGCCTGCCGCCTGGGCAGTGGAGTGCGAATTGCCTCATATTAAATGTAACCGAAGGATTGGTCTGATTTTACGGAAAATGCTTCGTTGCCTCATATTCCATGTAACCGAAAGGAGCGTGGAAAATGGGGCATGTATCGAGAAAAG
>JAHFEJ010000126.1 GCA_023248535.1 Nitrospinales bacterium
TCCTTGTCCCCTTCTTTGTAGGGAATACCCAACCCGCCGCCGAAGTTTACGTAGATCGGCCAAAAACCGTGCTCGCCGCTGATTGCCGCAACATGGCGTAAAAAGGCCCGCGCACCGCTTACCCATACCGCTGGCGTCTTTATCTGGGTTCCCATATACATGTGAAAACCGCAGAGAACAACGTTGCGGAACGCTTCCCGCCCCGCCAGCAGGCGGGTGGCCTCGGCAGGGGAAAACCCAAACTTGTCCTTTCCGCCAATCATCACCCGTCCCGCTTTATGGGAAGCAATATGCACATCCATGTTGATCCGGAGCGCGACATTCACCCGCCGCCCCAGCTTCTCCAAGGCGGCCAATTCCTCCACCGTTTCGGCGTGCACCATCCGTATGCCATGCCGCTTGACCAGCGCCAACTCCCGTTCCGTTTTCACCGGCCCTGAGAGCACCATGTTCTCCGCTTTGAATCCGGCTTGATGGCAGGCAAGCATCTCGCCCGCACTTGCGCATTCGGCTACAGCCCCCGCCGTTCGGTACAGCCGGAGTACCGATACATTCGGGTTCGCCTTGGCCGCGTAAAAAAGGTTCCAGCCGCGCGGCAACGCCGCTTTCAGGGCCGCATACCGGGCGTGGATGGCGGCGGCATCGTAACAGTAGAAAGGCGTAGCCGTCAATCGGGCCGCGGCGGCAAGTGCGGAGGTGGAAGGCCCGACGGTGTTAGCCACCGTGGAGGGTCGTATAAATGGCCTTGTGCGTGCTGCAGCCGGATTTTGATGCATCAGGGGAATTTACTTTCACGTTATTTTATGCCGCCGGGGGCATAACTTTTTTCACTTTTTCTAGCTATCAAGAGAAATTTACACGATACAAGAATGAATAGCAATCCACCGAGGACGGTTGCCTCTATCCAATAACGAAATAAATCCCGGTTTTTTAAAGACAAAGAGCTTGCAAAACGAAACATTAGGTCTTACATATATGCTGTCGATTGATTAAACTGCCACGACAGGCGAACATTCGGCGAAAATAACGATAAAAATCGCCCATTTTATAACCCAGCTGCCGACAGCAATGGAGACTCACCGGTAATGAACGACGACATCAAAGTAAAAGTCATGGATAAGCGCCATTGGGTAAACCCCGAAGCACTTGAAAAGGACGCAAATGAAGAGATTGACCTCAAACGCCATCCGCATCTCGTTGCTCAGTTGGAAAAACAGATGATGGAAAACGACGCGAAACTGAAAGAATATATCGCCGCCTACAAACAGAAAATGGCCGAAAACGACGAATTCCGTGCCCGCCTGCAAAAGGATGTTGAAAAGCGCGTTGATACCGCCACCGCCGGTTTTTTCCGCGAAACTTTGCCGCTGATGGATCAGCTTGATATGGCGCTTGCCGCCGCCGAGAAAACCCATGATGCCGCCACATTGATAACAGGACTGAAAATGATACAATCCGGTTTCGTACGCACATTTTCCGATTTCGGCCTTACCGAGATTGAATGCGAGGGAAAACCGTTCAATCCCGCCGAAGCCGAAGCGGTGCAAATGATGCCGGTGAACGACCTGAAAAAAGACAACATCGTGATCGAAGTGGCGCAACCCGGTTTCAGAATGAAGGAGACGCTGATACGCCCCGCGAAAGTAATCGTCGGCAAATACAGCGAGTTTTAACCAAATGACAAAACGCGATTACTACGAAGTGCTGGGTGTTGAACGCGGCGCGCAAAAAGAAGAAATTAAAAAAGCCTACCGCAAGGCGGCGATGAAATACCATCCGGATAAAAATCCGGGCGACAAAGAGGCCGAAGAAAAATTCAAGGAAGCCGCCGAAGCATACGAAGTGCTTCACGACGACCAAAAGCGGCAGGTATATGACCGCTATGGACACGAAGGGGTGCGGGGCACCGGTTTCAGCGGCTTCCAGGGAGCCGAAGATATATTCTCCAGCTTTGGCGATATCTTTGGCGATCTTTTTGGCGGCGGATTCGGACGCCGTGAGCGGGGACGCGGCGCGGATCTAAGGTATGATCTTACGCTCATGCTGGAAGAAGCGGCAACCGGGCTTGAAAAAGTCATAAACATTCAAAAACACATAATCTGCGCATCCTGCCATGGAACCAAAACGGAGCCGGGAACCCATCCCGCCACCTGCCCTTCGTGCGGCGGTACTGGACAGGTTCGGCGTCAGGCCGGTTTTTTTGCCATTCAAACGCCGTGCGGCACCTGCCAGGGAACCGGACAGATCATAAAAAATCCGTGCAAAAAATGCAGAGGCTCCGGCAAGCAGTTGGAGAAGAAAGAACTAAAGGTGCGGATCCCCGCCGGCATAGACGATGGACAGCACCTCCGGCTCGTCGGCGAAGGGGAACCGGGAAGCATGGGAATGCCGGACGGCGACCTCTACGTTGTCATCGAGGTGGAAAAGCACGATAAATTCGAGCGGCACGGCGACGACCTCGCCACCCGTATGGGCATCAGCTTCACGATGGCGGCATTGGGCGCCGAGCTGGAAGTGCCGACCATTTTCGGAACCACCGTAAAACTGGAAATCCCGCGCGGTACGCCAAGCCATAAACTCTTCCGCATCAGGGGGGAAGGGATGCCCATCCTCCAGCGGCGCGCAAAAGGCGATCTCCACGTACAGGTGGTAATCGAAGTGCCGGAAAAGCTTTCGAAGGAACAGGAAACCCTATTGCGCGAATACGCCAAAATCTCCGGCGAAAACGTCAAGAAAGGCGGTCTCTTCAGCGGCTTGCGAAGCTGAGTTCCACCTTCCCCAACCTCCGATTATTGGCCGCCGGGCATGGGGACATTTTCCAGAGCGGCAGGCCCGGCGGGGCGCGGCACAACCAGGCTCTCGGCGATCTCGGGATGCAACCGGGCAAGTTCCTGCATGGCTTTCATCGCCTCTTGCTTCATGCCGAGATGCTGGTACGACTTCGCAAGATAAAAGTATGATTCGGGCAATTGGTTGTTCACCTGCGTCGCCCACTGGAACAACGCGGCGGCCTGCTGATAATCCTTGCGGTGGAAATACAGATATCCCAGATCGAAAATCGAAAAGGAGAGGTTCGGCTCGCGCGGAACAATGCCGCCGGCTTTCCGGTAATTCTCAAACTCCGAAGGATAGTTGCTCATCGCATGGTCGACTCTGCCGAGCAATAGGCTGGTCCGGGCTTCGAAGTAACGGTCTATCGCCTTCTTGAGATCGGGGTCGGATTCCGCTCCCGCAATCATGGGAGTGACCTTCTTCCTGATATCAATAAGCGATTTGAAGTTGATGACCGCGTTTTCCCGCCGTTTCCAGATGTAACGGGGAGCGGTGAACTCTATGACGGGCCGGTTGTCGGTGTTCAGTTCGGCGCCCCGCGAAAAGTCCATCACCCCCGCACGATCCATCACGTAAAAACTGAGGAAGCTTAACGGATCGGCGGCTTCAATCATGTCATGCTTCACGGAGGGAATATCAAGCGCCGCCGCCAACAGGTCGGGCCGCAGGCCAATCGGACCGGTCGACCCCATCAGCAACAGCGTGGGCTGCTGACTGTTGACATCGCCGTACCATACCGTCACATGCTCAAATGCGGTGGCGAATGTGTAAAGGATCACCTTCAGGTTTTCGGGAGATAACTGGTACAGCGGCAACCATTGGGCCATCGCGCCCCCCGGTTTCAACGTCGCCTTCACATTCCGGAAATGCTCCAATGTGAAGAGGCTCCCCTCCCCCGCGCTGTCCGGTTGAAAAAGATCGGCGATCACAAGGTCGTACTTTTTCTTTGTCATCCTTACGTAATGACCGCCGTCCCAAATGGTCAGGTGAAACCGTTTGTCCGCGATAATGTTGTGGTTGTCTTTTTCAAAGAACCGCTGCACGTCCACCAGGGAAGGAACTATCTCAACGCAATCGATGCTTTTGACGCCGGGATGTCCCCCCACCGCGCCGGAGGTGATGCCGGAACCGAGCGAAATCACCAAAACATCCTCCGCGTCCGGCTTAAGTATCAACGGCATGTGGCCGAAGCGCACTGCAACATCGCCGCTTGTGGCAAGCTGATAGCTGTTCACCAAAAGCATCAGCGGCCCGCTTTTTCTTTCCTCAGCCACCTTCACGGTAGCGATAGCGTCCTCCTGGGTGAAAAGCAGCTTGTCGCCGGTTTTAAGGCCGACACCCATATCCACGTTGAATATCCCGGTAATGGCGATGGTTCCGACGATTGCGAATCCAGACAACGGAACCACCCACGCCGCGGCCTTCCGCTGCGAGGAAGACAGCACGGCTATGATCCCG
>JAHFEJ010000004.1 GCA_023248535.1 Nitrospinales bacterium
GAAAAGCGCATAATAGACCAGGGTAAAATCACGCAGAGCGTAATAGAGCGGCCATGCACGGAACGACACGAGAAACAGCACAAACCCAACCATGAAATAAAAAACCAGCATCGCGGCCGGCAGCATATGCCGTCTAAAGATGGACTGCACCTTCGGAACAGCAGCCAACAATAAGATCAACAATACCCATTCGGTGATGTAAAGATTCGCCCCGTGAACGGTCAAAGTGGTATAGGCGAACTCACGGTGATTCAACGCCATCAGGAATACGAATCCTTCCATCAACCGGGCGGGGAAGACAAATCCGAAAAGTGCCGCGGCAAAAATAAACGCATTAAACAGGTGCGCATATTCCAGAAAATAAAACATGAACGCAATGGCGCATACCGCAACCAATTGAAAGTAGAAAAACCCGAAGGATTCCGTGAGGGGGCGGCGCGGGTAATGCCAAAGCAACATTTCCCCCTGACTGGTCATGTGTAAATATCCCGCCGAACAAATAAATAATTCACGGCGGCCACAAGCCCCCCGATCATCAGCAGGACAACCATCAATTTTCCCGCAAACAGCGGAACATTCATAGGAGTTTCAAACAACAACGTCCAGCCATCCATGTACGTGGTAAAGAAAAGGAACCGGATATCTTTAAACAGGTCCAGTCCTCCGAGGGAATAGAGGATGAAGTACACGATGGAGGAAATACCGATCACATATGCAGGCTCGGGCTTGATGAACGAGAGAAGTACGGCGAACGCGGCCAACGGCATGAGTGAAAAAGCGATCACCGCGGAAGAGAGAAAGAACAGGATCAATGCGCCATCCCCCAAGATCATCTTGACCTTCCCCACGTTTCCGATCACATCGGAATCAATCATCAGGTTGCCATACCCTGTAAAAAGCACGCCAATCAGAAGCGCTAATAGCGTGAAACATGATATTAACGAGAACATATACCCCAGCACCACGCCAAACTTGGCGGCCAATATCTGCACACGCCGCACTGGCCGCAACAGGCAGGTTCTCATGGTGCCATGCGCGATTTCACTGGCGAACACCTGCGCCGCAACCGCCACAGTGATTAGTGGAAAAACGAATACAAACGCAAAATAGACGGTGAGATAGGTGAACCGGAGGCCATTGAACACCGAACGGTCGATGAGGGCATTCTCAAGATCAGCCGTCCCCATCATCCATTGCAGCCGCTTTTTGATCCGGTCGCTAAACAACTCTTCGTCGGTAAATGCCGGCGCGGCGGACATGCCGCTGCCTTGATTCTCGGCCGCGTACGCATTCCCTACCAACAGCGAAAGAAGGCCCTCTCCCCCCATCCGGGGACCTGGGAGGGATGCGCCATCTCCCGGCACCTTGCGTTGGGGCGCAGCCTCATTCTCCTTGTGGGATTCTGCTCCTTTGCCGGAGCAATCACGCCCACCTGGCACGGGAAGAGCGCCGGGGTGTATCAGATTTTTTAAAAATACCCGCCAATAATCGTATTCCGGGACTTCGCCACTTTTCAGGTCCTGCTCCTCTATCGGCTTTTGGTTTTTAGCTTTTAGGGTTTCAAGTAACGCCGGCGACATCCTCGATATGCCAAAAATGTTCTGGAACATTTTTTTAATGGATGAGTACGTGCTGACGACGATCGATCCGGTAAATTGCTCCGGAGCGGCGGTGGAGAAAGCCACTCCTTTCTTGGCGGCATTCATTTCGAAGCCAAACAGCATCAATCCAAGATAGATCGCCAGCACGATGGGAGCCACCAAAAATACCGGCGCTTTAACCAGCTTGAGTATCTCTCCCGCCAATAGCCGCCGATAACCCATCATTCGCTCCTTTGCCGTATCAGATCGGCGATGGAATAGTGTTTCTTGGCGCATTCGTGAACACGGCAACCTGCGGTCACCAATGCCTTCACCAGTTCGGAGGCCCGCCCATCCGGCAACGTGAGGTAGAATTCGTCACCGCTCCTGATGCGTTTATGAATGTAGTCAACCTGCGTGAATACCGTCTCAGCCTTGTCGGCCGGCGAACAGCGCAGATGAAAATAATACGGGTACTCGGCTATCGCTTTCAAATCGCCCACGTAGGCGGGGCGCCCTTCCGCGAGAATGAGTACATGTGAGCATAAATTCATCACGAACTCGAAATCATGGCTCGTTATGATGAATGCTTTGCCTGTATTGATCATGTCACGAAACAGATCCCGCATCTTTGCGGTCCAGTATTCGTCCACCCCTTGGGTCGGTTCGTCGAGAATGATGTAGGGACGTTGATGCATGCAGGCATGCGCGATCCCCAAACGTTGAAGCATCCCGCGCGAAAAGACTCCAACCTTTTTCTTTTTCTCATCAGCCAAACCGACTGCCGAAAGCGCATTCATTATGTGGGTATCCGCGGCCTTGAGCGGGCCGTCCCAAAACAGGCGGAGGTTTTCATAGGCGCTGATATTGGGGTAAAACGCCGGAATGCCGATCAGCGCCCCCATCCGGGCAAGGGATGCAACGGGGTCTTCATGGGGACTTATCCCCTCCAAAAGGACCATTCCTTCGGTAGGGGCGACCAACCCGGTTATTATCCGAAGGAGCGTTGTCTTCCCGGAACCGTTCTCACCAAGCACACAAAAGCACTCTCCCCGCCCCACCTCAAATGAAACGCCGCCCAGTACCGGTGTGGTGCCGATTGTTTTCCCCACACCCCGAACTTCCAGATAGGAGCCGGCTTTTTCCTCCACATCCATGCTCTCTCTCACCATCCTTGTCCTTCCGGGGTATTATTCATGGAGATTTTTTTGGGGCTGCGCCTTGCTCTCACCGAACTACCCGGCTTGATTGCAATTATTAACGGTTAAATTCACATTCGGCTCCGAAAAGTTGGGCGTATCGCAAAAATAGCGGCTGATACCATGAATGCAGTCTCATTTTTTTCAAATAATACCATTTTTTTCAGCTCGTCACCACGTCCGGGCTGGAGGAACTATTACCACTCGCGCCACCTCACATCCTGTTTTAAGGTCCGGAAAGAATGCGTAGATCAGCCTTGGTTAATGGATTGCCACGCCCAAGAGGCTGTCGCGGATTGGACCAGACCGCGCGGTTCACTTTGGTTTGCACAATAAGGGAAAATGGCTTTAAATAGCTCCGCTGATAGAAAATGAATTTGCTCTAAATGGTTTACGGCCGTAAATGACCGGATGACTGGATGGCCGGAATAGGAGAAACATGGTTGCGATAGCGGCTTTAGCCGTTTTTTGGGTCACTCTATTTTTCACAGGGGTATTTCGCAATCATGCATTAAAAAAAGGGCTGGTTGATATGCCCGTCGCCCGTTCTTCCCATACCGAGCCTACCGCCCGCGGCGGCGGCGTGGTATTCGTCGTGATCGCTTTTTTGATGGGCGGGGCCTTTTACCGGTATGGCTATATTGCGAAGGCCGAGTTTATTCTCGTTGCATGTTCATTCCTTATGGCCACCGTGGGAATGGCGGATGATTATCTGAAATTGCGGAACCATATCCGTTTCGTCGCCCAAATAATCATCGCATCGGTATTCCTTATGTTTAACGGCGTGCCGGAGACCCTTTCCCTCGCGCCGTTAACCATGCGCCTGGGCGCTTTTGCGTGGCCCTTGAGCATCCTTTTCATCGTATGGTCGGTTAATTTATTTAACTTCATGGACGGTCTCGACGCATTTGCCTCCACCACGGCCATCACGATATTCGCCACATTGGGAATATTGGGCGCGGCGGCCGGCGTGCCGCATTTTCCGATCCTCATGCTTGTACTCATTGCATCGATAGCGGGCTTCCTGAAATGGAACTTCCCTCCGGCAAAGATTTTCATGGGAGATGGCGGCAGTTATTTCCTAGGATTTATGATCGCGGGCGCGGCGCTGGCATTGAACACCAACTATGGCGTTCCCTTGATGGTTCCCGTTACGCTTTACGGCCTCTTCTGGTTTGATGCCACGATCACCCTTATCCGGAGAATGCTCAACGGCGAGAAATGGTACATGCCCCACAAAAGCCATGCCTACCAACGGCTGCACCAAGCGGGCTATTCCCATCTGCGGGTCACCGGCTATGCGTTGCTCCTCAATATAATATTGGCGTTTTTAGGGGCCGCCGGATTTTTCTATCCGCAATACATGCTGGCTTTCTTTGCGGCGGGCCTCCTCCTCCTTGGGTTTCTTTACGCCGTGGTGGAGCGGATTAAACCTCTTAAGAACTGAACGGAAGTTCACGCCCCGCTTTCATGGCTGTAACCGGACATATAAAAAGTGTAGGATGTTCCCATCACCCCTTAAGTTTGGGGATACAAAAGGCGATATAGGGGTCATGCCATCCACAGCAACAGACAGGTATATGAAAGTAGATTTTTACCGGCATAATCTGGACGATGAATGCATCGCCTCGCTAGTGGGGGCGGCAAAACAGGTTTTTATTTCCACCGGCCCCAAAACCCAGGAATTTGAGGCCGCTTTCGCATCCTACCTCAATCTTCCCCACGCCATCGGCACCATGAGCTGCACCCACTCCCTGTACCTGGCCTGGCGCGCCCTGAATGTCGGCGCGGGGCACGAGGTCATTGTTCCCGCCATGACGTTTGTGGCCACCATCGAAGCGTTAATGTTGACCGGCGCCACGCCGGTTTTTGCCGATGTCGATCCGCGCACCGGCTTACTCGATCCCACGTGCGCCGAAAGAAAGATCACCCCCCGCACCAAAGCCGTCTGCCCCGTGCATCTGTATGGGACCATGGCGCCGATGGACCGCTTCCGGGAAATCGCCGATAGGCACTCGCTCCTGCTGGTCGAAGACGCCGCCCACTGCGTCGAGGGGAAAGTCCCCGGCTTTTCACCCGGCTCGCTTTCCGATGCGGTGGCTTTTTCCTTTTACGCCACCAAGAACATCACCTGTGGCGAGGGGGGAGCTGTCGCCACCCGCCATGCGGAAGTCTCCCATAGGGTCAGGCTGCTGCGGAACCACGGCATCAACCGGTCAGCCATCGAACGGTTCACCAACAAGGTGTCGGCTTATGACGTGGAAGAGTACGGATTTAAATCGAACATGTACGATCTTCAGGCGGCCCTGCTCATCCCCCAGTTGGCGAAGATCGAAGTTAACCACGCGCGCCGTGAAGCGATCGTGCGGGAATACAACAACGCCTTCGGCGATACCGGCCTCACGCCGCCGTATGTGCCGCCAGGCCATAAAAGCGCCCTGCATCTGTACACCGTGCGCCTGCCCGATGAACAAAGGCGGGATGAATTCATGCGGGCGCTGACGGAAATGGGGGTTGGCTGCACCGTGAATTACCGCCCCCTCTCTTCACTCACCTTTTTCCGGACACAACTCAACATGCGCGATGAGGATTACCCAAACGCCACCGGTATCGGCAAAACCACCGTATCCCTCCCGCTCTATCCAAATCTTACGGACGGGGAAGTTGCCTATGTCATTGACACCGTGCGGAAGACAGCCCGCAATATCCTGTAACAATATTTTCCGGCCCCGCCTTTCAACGGTTGCCATCGGCAACAAATACCGGACGGATCTGACGCTATCGAATTGGCTTCCGCGCGGCGGCACTTGCCGTTTTCCGCCGATTTTGCGCTATAGTGGTGGTGTTGTAAGACAATAAAAAGGGTTGAGGCTATTGTAATGGATGCGCCCGATTTTTCAGGTTTTGTAAACGAGTTCGTTGAGGAAGCCGAAGAGCATCTGCAAACCCTCAACGCCAGCCTCCTCCACATCGAACAAAGCGCCGCCAGCGGAGCGGCCAACAAGGAAAAGGTGGATTCCCTCTTCCGCGCGGCCCACACCGTCAAAGGCCTCGCGGGGATGATGGAGTTCGAGGGAATCGAGCGGCTGTGCCACCGGATGGAAGACATTTTCGGGGAAATCCGCCACGGCCAAATGCCGGTAACCGCCGAAATCATCGACGCGCTCTTCGCCGCGGCGGATACGCTGGCAAAACTGATCGCCGCCGTGCGTGAAAGCGGCACCGACAAGGGGGTGCCCACCGGCGCCCCGCTGGAACTCATGAACAAGGCGCTACTCGCCGCAAAAGCGGTTCCCGTTTCCCCCTCAAAAAAAACCAAGGGAAAGAAAAGGAAAAGGATCGATCCCGCCGATCTGGGCATCTCCCTGGACGCCGCCCTGTTGGATGAAAAAGACCTCGTCATGCTTGAAGACGCGGTGACGGCCGGACTATGGATTTACGAGCTGGGCAAGGAATTCACCGGCGGAACGCCCCTCGATAAAATTCACCGCCTGCCGGTCTTCCGCGACATCGAACAGGCCGGCATGCTCATCGCCACACTCCCTCCGGTCGAGCACATTCCCGCCGCCAAGGGAACCGTCAATTGCCGCTTCATCTTTAGTTCCGACCTCCCCTCCGGCAGTGTACGCGACATTTTTCTTGATCCGGTGACGGTGCTCAAGGAAGGATGGACCGCGAAGCCCCCTCCTTCCGCAGTTGCCGCGGAGCCGGAACCGGAAGCGCCGGAACAGCGGCCGCTTAACGAAATCCTGGCGCAGTTGGATGAAACGCTGATCCAGGAATTCGTGAAGTCCGCCTTGGAGCAGCTTGACCAGATCGATCTCGCCCTGCTGGAACTCGAACGGGATCCGGGGGATTCTTACATCGCCATGGAAATCCATAACGGCTTCCGCTCCTACAAGGGAAAAGCGGCCCTCTTCGGTTTTAATAAGATCGCCCTGCTGGCGGGCAAACTTGACGGCATTTTCGGGTTGATCCACAACCAGCGGGTCATCGCCGGAACCGAACTTTTCGAAGCGGTTGCCATCAGCGCCGAAAAACTGCGGCGCCTGCTGGAAGAGCTCAAACTGCGCAAAGAAACCGGCATTTCGGTGAATGACGACCTGAAACGGCTGGACGCCCTGGTTGGAAAGGCAAAATGGATCCCGGAAGAATTGGGCGCGGTGCTGGCCCAATCGGCGCTGAGTCCCGATGTAATTGCGCAACTGAACGCCGCCGAAAAAGCGCTGATCGCGGAGGAGTACGAAAAGGGGCGCGCCATCTATCAGATCGTCATCCGCTTCGCCGAAGACGCCTTGAAATCGGGGTACGAACCGCTCTCCATCGTTCCGGTAATAGGGAAATGCGGCGACATCCTGGTAAGCATCCCCATCATCGACGGGGTGCCCGAAATCTTCCGCTACGAGGCCGACAAGTGGGGCATCGGCTTTCACTTCCTTTTCGCCACAAATCTTTCGCCGGAACAGTTACACTCCCGTTTCACCATGCTCCCCCGGTTCATGGAAATTGACCTGCGCAAAGTATTGCATAAGGAGGCGTCTTCAAAACCTGTCACGGCCCGCCCGGCGGCGGCAGCCCCGGCGAAACAGGTTTCCGCCACGCCAACGCCAAAGTTTGGCGGAGAACGCACCCACTTCCCTGAAGAGGCCGCCAGCCGCGGCTTGAAAGAGCCTTCCGCGGCCCGGCTTGAAGAACCCATCCGGCTTGAACGGCGGCAAACCGGGAACTCCCTTGACGGCTATTCCGCCGAAGATGCGGAAAAGAAACTCAAGGAGAAAGCCGTAAACACCATACGCGTCGATATCGGCCGGCTGGACAAGCTGCTGAACCTTATCGGCGAGCTGGTGATAGACCGCACCCGGCTGGAACAATTAAGCGCTGAAGTGCGCAGACAACTGCCAACCAATCCGATCGGCGTTCAACTGGCCCATACGAACCAGCTTTTCCAGCGCCACATAAACGACGTGCAGGACATGGTGATGTCGGTGCGGATGGTGCCGATCGGCAACGCCTTCAACAAATTCCCGCGCATAGTGCGCGACATGGCGAAATCGCTGAAAAAAAACGTAAACCTGATCATCGACGGCGAAGAGACGGAGCTGGATAAAACCATCATCGAGGAGGTGGGCGATCCGTTGATCCACCTGATACGCAACGCCCTCGACCACGGGATAGAGCCGCCGCATGAACGCCGCGCGGCAGGCAAGCCGGAAACCGGCCAGATAACGCTAAAGGCCTATCACGAGGGGGACACGATCATCATCGAGGTGTCTGACGATGGCCGGGGCATGGACCTTGAAAAAATACGGTCGCTTGCGGTGCAAAAAGGGCTGCTTGACCCGGATGCCGCCCAGATCAATGAAAAAGAGCTGCTCCAGTTCATTTTCGAGCCGGGATTCAGCACCACCGAGGAGCCTACGATGGTATCCGGGCGCGGCGTTGGAATGGATGTGGTAAAAAGGAACATCGTCAAACTCAAAGGGCTTATCGACATTTTCTCGGAACAGGGCAAAGGATGCGTCATCCGGCTGCGGCTGCCGCTGACACTCGCCATCGTCCCCACCCTCATTGTCGGGGTGCGGGAAGAGACCTTCGCCATTCCCCTTTCATCGGTGGCGGAATCGATCCGCATAGCCGCGGGGGATATACGTATGGTGAACGGGCGCGAGATGATAACCCTGCGCGATACGGTTTTGCCGCTGGCCCGGCTGGACAAGCTGTTCATGCTGGACCACAAGCCGTTGCGCAAAACGCCCCCTCAAGCGCAACAGGGGGGTGCGGCGGAAAAATCCTTTAAGGGCGCGGGCCGGGCGCGGCGTGACTCCGTATTCATCGTGGTGGTCGGCCTTGCTGAAAAACGCCTCGGCCTCGTGGTGGGCGACCTCAAGCGGCAGCAGCAGGTGGTGATCAAAAACCTTGGGGAAATGCTGAAAGACGCGCCCGGCATTTCAGGCGCCACCATCATGGGGGACGGCCGCGTGGCATTGATCCTCGACGTGGGACAGATCATTGAAGAGGCGGGCCATCGGCAACGCCAGCAGCCGGTGGCCGGCGTGAAAGAACCCGTCTTATGAAGCTGATGGCCTGGCTTTTTACCGCGTTCGTATTCGCCACGTCCTCCAGTGCGAATGCCGCCCAAAAACAGGTAAAAATATGCGGCGCCCAGACTGAAACCCATATCAGCGGAACCAATACGCCGCACAACAACGATGATGGCAATGTGCATGCCAGCGGCGCCACAACCCCGGCCGCCACGAAGGCGGCTCCCGAAAAAAAAACATCTCCCAAGGAAGCTTCGCGCCAACAACCAGGCGCCGGGCAAGAATTCAATGACGGGCATCCCGCGCCGGGCGAAGTGCGCAAGCCGCGCCAACCGCGGCAGGCCACGGTGGAAAGTCCCCGTTCCCCTACTCCACCACGGGCACCGGACGCCCCCGGCGGAAAATGACCCGGACAAAAAGGAATAACCGATGAACATAACCTACAAGCCCCGGCTAAGCCCAAATGGTGAATACACGGTGGAGGTCGATAAATATGGGCAGGAAATCATCCACAACCCTTTACTGAACAAAGGAACCGCCTTTTCCATTCATGAACAGGAGGAATTCGGCCTTATCGGCCTGTTGCCGCCGCACATCTCCACCTTGGGGGAACAGCTTACCCGCACCATGGAAAGCTACCATGCCTGCTCCAGCAACATCTCGAAGTACATCTATCTCCGTTCGCTGCAGGACCGCAACGAAACGCTCTTCTACGCGATGCTGCGCCAGAACATCCGCGAAATGCTCCCCATCGTGTACACCCCAACCGTCGGTGAAGCCGTGGAGAAACACGGACATATCTACCGCAACGCGCGCGGCCTTTTCATAACCCCCGATAACGTATTCAACATGGGGGAAATGGCCAAACACCTCCCCTCCGCGAATATCGAGATCATCGTCGCCACCGACAGCCAGGCGATACTGGGCATTGGCGACCAGGGGGTCGGCGGCATGGCCATCCCCATCGGCAAACTTTCACTTTACACCGTGGCGGCCGGTATCCACCCCTCGGCCTGCCTGCCGGTCTGTCTCGATGTGGGAACCGACAACCGCACCCTCCTCGCCGACCCGCTCTATCTGGGGCGCCGTCACTGGCGGCTTACCGGCAATGAATACGCCGTCTTCATAGAAAACTTTGTGGAACAGGTGAAAAAACATTTCCCCAACGCCGTTCTCCAGTGGGAAGACTTTGCCAAGCAGAACGCCTTTACCAACATGGACAAGTACCGCGACGCCCTCCCCTCGTTTAACGACGACGTGCAGGGAACCGGCGCGGTGGTGCTGGGGGGCATCCTCGGCGCGATGAAAATAAAAAGAAAAACCCTGCGGGACCACCGCTATCTGATTTACGGAGCGGGGGCCGCCGGCGGCGGCATCGCCCGGCAGATACGCGATGGGCTGAAAAACGCCGGCTTAAGCCATGAAGAGGCCTGCGGCCATGTGTTCATGGTGGATAGCGCCGGCCTTGTTACCGAGGGCCGGGAAGGACTGGAGGAATATAAAAAAGAATTTGCCAAGCCGGAACGGATCACCGGTGGCTGGGTGCGCGATAACGTATACGAGTTGACAATGGCGGAAACCATCCGCCACGCCAAGATTAACGTTCTCATCGGCGTGTCGGGGCAGACCGGCGCATTCAACGAACAGATCATCAATCTGATGACGGCCAACGATCCCGAACCGCTCATCTTCACCCTTTCCAATCCCACGTCGAAATCCGAAACCGACCCGCGAAAAGTTCTCCAACAAACAAACGGCAGGGCCATCGTCGCGTCCGGCTCCCCCTTCGGCTCCGTCACGGTGAACGGACGGGAAATCGAAGTGGGCCAAGGGAATAACGCCTTCATCTTTCCCGGCCTGGGGCTGGGAACCCTGGTCGCCAAGGCGCGCAAGATCACCGATGGCATGATGACCGCCGCGGCCCATGCCTTGGCCGCCTCCGTGACCGAAGAGCGGTTGGCTTCGCGGACCATTTATCCCCCGGTGCAGGACATCTTCGAGGTTTCGCACAAGGTGGCGGTGGCCGTGTACAAACAGGCGGTGGCCGATGGCGTGGCGGAAGTGGCCCACGGCTCGGATCCGGAAAAAGTGATCCGCGGCCTTATGTGGCTCCCCGCCTATGCCAACTACACGCGGGCGAAAAAATAAGCCGCGGGAGAACGCGGGTTACACCCGCTCTTTGAGTAACGGCGATACACGATCCCAGATTTGACCGCTGACCGCGTCAATCCCCTGCCGGGCATCGATGCGTATTAAGCTCTCAAAGCCGGGGCCGTTGAATATGCGGTAGACCTTTTTCAGAAACCCGATTTTCTCAAAGCCGATGTTCGCCCCGCCCCGGCCTTCAACGCGTTTAAGCCCCTCTTCCGGCTTGATGTCGAGGAAAAAGGCGATGTCCGGCTGTGGAAAATGCCGGTTCTTTTCAGCAATGACTTTAACGTCAAAACCCAGCGCCCCCTGATACGCCATATTGCTGGGGATGTAGCGGTCCATCACCACAATTTTTCCCGTAATGAGGGCCGGGATGATGTTTTGCTTGCTGTCTTCTTCGCGGTCGTTGATGAACCAGGAAAGTTCCTCTTCGCGGGTAACACCGTCACGCCCATGAGTGGCGATCCGGCGTATCTTCTGGCCCCACGGGCCGTTGGTCGGTTCCTTCAGGTAAAGGGCATCATGCCCCGCGCCACGAAGACGGTCCACCAGTAATTGAGCCTGTGTGCTCTTCCCCGCTCCATCCAGCCCCTCGATGAGGACAAACAACCCCTTCTTCCGCTCTTCATTCCACACGCACATGGAAGGATTCTATACCGCCTACGGCCGGTGCCAAATAGAATTCAGGCCTGTACCAAAATTGCCCTGTCCCGTCAAAAAAACCGCGTTACTGAGGGCCGAAGTCTTTCCAGGCCTTCGCGACAATAAAGACTATCGGGGCGCTATGCAGTAAAAGGTCAAAAATGTCTATTGGCTTGCGAAGCGTTCCGTTGGAAAGCATCCGTATTTTTTCGACAAGATGCGGTTCCGGCGCCATCGGCCAGGGAGCAACCGCCAACCCGGCGGCGAGTATGATCAAAAGCGGCCAGCTGATATTATCGAGCATTGACTAATTCCATGAAATTGTTGAGTCAAAAGTGCAAAAAAGGGTTCAATGCTGCCCGTATAAGCACAGCATGATGGAAACACGTATTTATAAAATAATAAACTTAATGGTTGATTTCAAAAAATAAAGTGGCATAATTACACGGTTTCTTGGCGCACCTGCGTGCGCCTCTAGCCGGGAACGACGGTTTGCATTAGCCATAAGTTGACCGAAAATAACATGGTAAAGGGTTAACAGATATGAAAAAAGAGTACAAAGAGCTTCTAAACGCCCTGCTGAAACGCAGGGATGAACTGGTCGCGCTGGAAGGGCACACCGGCCAAAAGGGCCTGGAAAACCTGGAGCTTGGCCATGGCGACGATATGGATATCGCCGAATCGGTCGTCGAGCAGGAAATGTCGATGACGATCCGCAACCGCGCATCGCGGGAAATCATCCTCATCGATGAATCTATTGAAAAGCTCCACCGGGGAGCATATGGCATCTGCGAAAGTTGCGACCAGGAGATTGAAACCAAACGGCTTAAAGCGCGGCCATTCGTAAAATATTGCATCGACTGCCAGACCGAAATGGAAAAAAATGCCGAGGAAAGCGCCCCCGGCGGCGGTTTCCAATTCGGAAAACTGGAATAACATCCCGATATACGGTATACTTCCCTTCAACCTTGCGTGAGGAAATAGAATGTTTGATTTGAAAATGTATGCAAAGGCGCTGACCGCGGTGCCGCAACGCTATCTCCTTGTCAATGCCATGGTTCACCGTATGCGCCAATTGCAAGGCGGCGCCGAGCCGATGGTTGAATCGGAAGGACTTTCCCTGTTCGACATCTCGCTTAAAGAAATCGTCGAAGGCAAGATCGCGATCAAGCAGATCGTCGAAGAGCGGCAAACCCTTACCTTAAACGCGGAACACCTGGATTAATCCAACACCGGAATGGCTGAAGATAACAGCTTCACCATTAATGACCGGCGCGGAACCGCCGGGCGGGAGGTCCCGCCCCCCAATGCGGAAACCGGCAAACGCAATGCTGCACCGGCAATTAACTTCTCCACGTTCATCCTCTCGCTTTCCACTTCCGCCGCCATGAACATGGGAGGCTATACCGATCCGGTATCCGGCTTGATCCCCCGCAATCTTGAGTTGGCCAAACAATCCATAGATATCCTGGGCATCCTTGCCGAAAAAACCAAGGGCAATCTTGACGCCGACGAAAGCCACCTGCTCGATTCGGTTCTGTATGAACTGCGAATGCGGTATATTGATGAGATCAAGAAGGGGGCGTGACGGTGGACGAAGAAGGACGGTCTATTAAAGAAAGTTCGGAAGAAGAAGCCCGGGTAGTCATTGAAAAATCCGAGGAAGAGAAAAATGCGCTCGCCTCGATCACAAAAGAGCTGGATCAATATCTCGATATCCCGTTGACCGTCAGCACCGAGCTGGGACGCACCAAGATCACCGTCCGCGAAATACTGAAACTGAAAGACGGCGCCGTCATCGAGCTTCACAAGCTGGTGGGAGAGCCGATGGAAATCTACATTAACGGCCTTCTTACCGCCCGCGGCGAAGTGGTGGTGGTGAACGAACGCTTCGGCATCCGCGTGACCGACGTTATCGACCCGATGGAAATCATCCGGCAGAACGCCTAGGCCACACGCCGCCCCATCCCTTGCTCCTCCCTCCTCAGCCAAGATAACGGGTGACGCGGGGAATGAAATCTTCCGGCACGATCGGCTTGGCGATGAAGTCGTTCGCGCCCAATTCAAACACCTTGCGCCGGATATCGATCAGTTCGCCGCTGACCCCGGTGGAAGAGGAAATGGCGCTGTTAACGATCACGGGAAGCGTTTGAAGTAATGGATTGGCCCGAATCTCCCGGAGCAGCTCAAATCCATCCATTTCAGGCATGCCAAGATCGGTGATCAACAACATGACCGAAGTGGTTTTCAGTATCTCCAGGGCCTCCACCCCATTAGAGGCTTCAATGACTTCCACATCCTTTATTTCCAGGATGTGCTTTCTCATGATGGCGCGCTGCACCTCTTGATCGTCCGCCACCAGAACCACCGGCCGGATCGGCGGGAACCGCATGGAAAAAACGGCGCCCCGTCCCTCAACCGAGGCGACCGTTAAATCACCGCCATGGGCTTCCATGATTTCCTTGCAATAGGGAAGCCCCAGCCCCGTTCCCTTTTCACCGCCGGTTCCCGTGGTGGTCGTTTTCACCTCCGGCCTGAAAATATCGGGCAGAAGCGATGCCGGTATGCCAACGCCGCCGTCCTTCACGGTGATGGTGTGGGGATCGGAGGCCCCCACGGTTATGCTGTCGCCTTCACGGCAGAATTTCACGGCGTTTGAAACAAGGTTATTCAATACTTCCAAGATCAGCGCGGTGTCGGCGAAAACCTTCATGCCGGAGGGGACTTCGTTGATGAGCCGAATCCCTTTTTTCTCGGCGGCCGGAGAGTAATGCCCGAACGAAGAGGCCGCAATATCGCGTACCGTCACGGGCTTTTTAATCACCAAAATCTTTCCCGACTGCAAACGGCTTAAATCGAGCAATTGATCGATCATCTCCAACAGGCCGCCAAGGTTTCCGCGCGCCCTCGACAACAAATTCGTCTCCGCCGCCGCGTTCACATTATAATGTTCCTTATTTTCCAGCATTCCCAGGAGCGCCATCACATTCCCCAGCGGTCCGCGCAGGTCATGCGAGACGAGCGAGATAAACTTGTTTTTGATTTTGGTGGCGTCCTCGGCATGTTCTTTTTCGATCCGCAGCGCGGTCGTCCTTTGCTCCACTTTTATTTCCAGTTGTTCCTTGGCCTCCAGCAGTATCTGGTGCACCCGCATTTCGTTTTCCAGCGCGCGCGCCTGCGCCTCCTCCTTTTCCCGCCGGATGGCCGCCGTCTTATCCTTTATGGCTTCCGAAATGGCTATCGACATGAGAATCGCCTCGGCGCAAACACCAACATCCATTGCGTGGCTGGTAATTGCCGAAAACGGCACCACACCCAGATGAACCAGGCCGTACACCACGATCCCCGCGATGCTGGATGCCCAGGCAAGAAGGAAGAACCGCGCGGCGCGCAAACCGTTTTTCAACGCCATAACGCCGGCCGCCAATAGCAGCGGCGGATACACCAACGCGGTACAAACAATGATCATGTGGAGTTGGGTATAATTGGGCCATGTCAGCGACAAAATGGTCATAATGCCACACGCCCAGAGATAGCCAACCATAAGACGGTCGGCGCGGGGAGCTGTTACCCGCGAGTTGAGAAAGACGCGCGCAAAAACAATCCCGCTTGACTCGACATACATCACGGCAAAGAGTATCGAATGTTTGGACCACCACAGCCAATCCGGCCAGAAATAGGCGTGGGCGAATCCATTGAAAACCAGGTTCTCAAAAATCCAGCTGGAAAGATAAATGACATAGACGATACTGCTTTTTTCCTTCAGGGAAATAAACATGAACAGGTTGTAGCAAAACACGGCGAACAACACACCGAAATTCAGGCCATACAACAGCCATTCGTTCCTCTGCCGCCTGTGGAAATTATTTTCGTTCCATAAGGTAAAGGGTGTCATAAACGTAGTTTCCGTCTTGACGCGCAGGTAAAGCGTTGTTTCACCCGGACCGGCACGGAACGGAAAGACCAAGCCCTGGCTGACAATCCCCGTTTCTTCTGGAACCTCCATCAAGCCCGCCCTCCGCTCCGTAAACCCCCCTTCCGGCCGGGGAACATAAAGCAATACATGGTCGAGGTGGGTAAAATCCGTTCCGAGAATTGCTTCGAAGGGAGAAGCGGAGGGATTATCGACCGCCACCTTGAACCAGATGGCTGATGCGGTGAAACCAAAATAGAGGTTATCCATTCTGCTGGGTGCAAAACGGGACTGAAACGCGGGCGATGAAACATCGGCGATGGTCAACGCCCCGCCGGGGTCTTCAAAAATATCGACGTGGCGCCCTAACCTATAAAGAGCGGTCTTGCCATCCAGCACAACCGGTGACGCTTCTGACGTTGTTGCCGCCAAAGACGGAAAAGACTGAAAAGAAAAAAAGAGTGCGGCGATCCCCATAATGAGAAAATAAGTCCCGCCCCTTTTCCGATTTGCCAACACCACTCCCCTTTAACCCCTTTACGCACACCGCCACGCCACAATTACCCGACAGACCTGTATAAATCAAAAATCCAATAACTATTGCGCCGCGGTTGCCAAATATCATACCATTTTGACATTATTTTTGTTGAAGCAACAAGATGTAGTTATGACCCTCGGCACGGTATACTTTTCCTTGATACAAAATACCCGAGCATTTTTATAAGATTTACATAGGTCATTAACATATTATTAATAGCCAACTGACGATCTAAAACTATAACTATTTGTTTTTGTTATCTTATTACATGTGCACTTGCTAACATTAATAGTTGACAAATGCACTATGGTTTATATAAAATAGTTGAAGTTTGATAAACTGACCTTATGTTGATATAAGTTAAATTTATGGGTGGATATGGATACCAAAAAGAAAAAGCTGAAGATATCGGTCGATCACAACCTTGAAGAACGGACAATCAAGCGGATTGAGGTGAATGCTGAAGTGTCCGGCAAAAAACCGGTTGGAAAAATCAATTTTGCCGAACTGCGCGCGGGCGGCTTCATCAAACAGCGCCAGAAGGACAAGTTCACGGTCCGCCTTAAGTGCCCCGGCGGCAACATGACCCTCGACCGGCTCAAGACCATCGTGGCGGCCACCGAAAAATTCGGCAGCGGCCAGCTGCATCTCTCCACGCGCCAGTCGATGGAGATTCTGCATGTGGATTATCACAACTTCGGGCCGCTGGTGGATCTGCTGAAAGAAGCCGGCCAGGACGTTGCATCCTGCGGACCGCGCGTGCGGGTGCCGAATGCCTGCGGCGGTTGCGAATACAACCCGAACGGCATCACCGATACGCAAAAAATGGCCAACGTGGTGAATGAGAAGTTTTTCGGCATGCGGACGAACCACAAATTCAAGATGTCGTTCTCCGGTTGCCCGCACGACTG
Source organism: Nitrospinales bacterium (assembly GCA_023248535.1). Classification (GTDB taxonomy): domain Bacteria; phylum Nitrospinota_A; class UBA7883; order JACRGQ01; family JACRGQ01; genus JACRGQ01. The sequence continues at coordinate 16,976 of JAHFEJ010000004.1, forward strand.
CATACACGCCGCCAGCGCCGACCTCGGCTTGATCGGCACCGTATGGCCGGTGTGGGAAGAAGCCAGTTGCACCGGGTGCACCATCTGCGCCTCGGCCTGCACCGAGGGGGCGATAGAATCGCACCCCGAAACCGGCAAGCCGATATTTGACGCGGAAAAGTGCCTTTACTGCGACGACTGCGTACGGGCCTGCCCCACCAGCTCGTGGACCGCGGGGAAAACCGGCCATAGCCTGCGGGTGGGCGGCCACCACGGGCGGCATCCGGTAAATAGCACCATCGCGGCCCGTTTCCTCACCGACGAAGAGGCGGAAGCCGCCATTGGCGCGTCCATTGCGTGGTACCAGAAAGCGGGCGAAGGCAAAGGCCGCATCCGGCTGGGCAACTTGCTGATGCAAGAGGGGCAAATGGAAAGCTATATGGCGGCGCTGGCCGATGCGATCGGCCCGGAAAAGCTGGAGGAGAACATTGAGGCTCCCCAGAAGATAACCATCAGGAGATGAGCATGGCGGAAATAGCGGCGGACAAATTTATTGATATCTCCAGCGAGGTGTGCCCGATGTCGTTCGTGCTGACCAAGCTGGCCCTGGATGAGCTGGAAGACGGGCAGGTGTTGGAACTTGTCTGTCAGGCCGGCGATCCGGTGCGCAACATCTCTATACAGTTGAAGGATGAAGGGCAGATGATCATCAGCGTAAAAAAGGAAACAGACGGGAATTTCCGCCTGAAAATAAGAAAAAACGGTTAACTAAAAAGCAGGAAGGGATAAAGGACGATGAGCAAAACAACTGAGAACCTCAAAGAGTTGGTCGAGAAGCTGCACTTCGGCGAAAAAGTTGCCCGCGCGGAGGAGCTGCTGCGCAGCTACTACGACCTGTATGGCGACAACGCAGTCATCGCGAACTCGCTGGGCAAGGACAGCATGGTGGTGTGGGATATGGCGCTGCGGGTGAACCCCAACGCCAAGGGCTTCATCGTCACCACCCCCTACAAGCCGAAGCAGACCAAAGACTACATGGAAATGCTGATGGCCAAATACCCCAAAAACCTGAAGCTGTACCAGGCCGAGGGAGACGGCAGCGAAGAGCTGTACAAAGAAACCCCCGATATCTGCTGCGACAAGTACAAGGTGGAACCGGTGCGCCGCGCCGTGGAAGATATGAATGTTAAATGCTGGATCACCGGCCTGCGCTGCACCGAAGGACGCACCCGCACCGACTTCCAGGAAGTGGAAGAGCGCGACAAGGGGTTGATAAAACTGAACCCGATACTGCTGTTCAAGGAGCGCGAAGTGTGGCAGTACCTGGCCGTGTACGGCGTGCCGTGCAACGAACTGTACAGGCACGGGTTCCGCTCGCTCGGATGCGCCCCCTGCACCAGCATCACCGCCGATGACAACGAGAGGGCCGGCCGCTGGATCGGCACCTCGAAGTGCGGCGGCGAATGCGGCATCCACACGAGGCCTTTGAAAGGGGCCGTGGGCGCCGAAGCGTAACTAAACGCCAACCGGGTTCCCCCGCCATGCGGCGGGGGACCTGATTTTTTTAATTTTAATTGTATGGACAGCCAATGGAAGCCGTTCTCGGGTTTGTAATAGCCTTCGCCATAGCCATTACCGGCGTGGGGGCCGGCACCATCACCGCGCCCGTCCTGATGCTGTTCCTTGGCGTCGAGCCCGCCATCGCGGTCGGAACGGCGCTCGTCTTCTCCGTTATCGTAAAAATTCCCGCTGGCATTTCATACTACGCCAAGAAAAAGGTACATATCCCCACCCTGCTGCTGATGGCCGCGGGGGGCGTGCCGGGGGTGATCGTGGGCACTTTCCTGCTCGGCCATCTGGCCCAAAACAAGGAACTTAAAACGATCATCCTCACCATCGTCGGCGCGATCGTCCTTCTTTCCGCCATCATGAACATCACGCTGATGGTGAAACGGGTCGATCTTTCCAGCCATCACAAAAAGCTCAAGCCGCTTATACCGCTCTTCACCTTCTTCATCGGCTTTGAAGTGGGCTTCAGCTCCGCCGGGGCGGGCGCGCTTGGCACCCTCCTGCTGCTCTATACCACCAACCTTTTCGCCTGCACCGTTATCGGCACCGACATCCTTTTCGGCCTGATTCTTTCAGCCGTGGGCGGCGGAATGCACTTGGGCATGGGAAGCGTCGATCACCTGCTGACGCTGAAACTTGCCGCCGGGGGGATTTTTGGATCGCTGGCGGGCGTTCATTTTGCTTCCATGATCCCCACAAGACCGCTGCGTTTTGCGTTGCTGGCGTGGCTTATCTTCATCGGCTCGCAACTCCTCTACCGCGGCATCACCGGGTAGCGGAGGGAAAGCGGGCGGCAAGTTCCGTCCGCACGGCGGCGGTTTTTTCGGTATCGGCAAGTTCCGTGTAACAGCGCTCCAGCATGGTGAGTGCGCTGTGATAGCGGCTCGGATTGAGCAACGCCGTCCCCTTCCGCGAAAGCTGGCGCGCGCGTTCAAAATGCGGCGCGGCGGCGGCCCATTCCTTCGCCCAAGCGTGAAACATCCCCGCTTCAAAATGCGTCTTCGCGTTTTCCGGATCCAGCGCCAGCGCTTTCTCATACGCGCGTAACGCTTCATCATGCCGCCCGGCGGAACGGTAAAGGGCGGCGACATCACTCCACGCCACGGGATTTTCACCGTCAAATACCAGCCATTTTTCCGATACCCGGATCGCATCGTTAAAACGTCCGGTTCCCGCATACCCGGCGGCACGGGACTGGACAAACCGCATCAACGCCGGTTTCAGAGCAATCAGCAGCAGCGGCACTAGCAGCAGGGTGACGGCAAGCCGTACCCATAAACCGGGATCCTCCGCCTGAGCGTGATTGTGGCCGTGTTCGTTTCCGCTCATGCGATCAGAATAAATGCGAGGCCCGCCACAACGAGCAGATTACCGGCCAAAAGCTTCATGTACGCTTCCATCCGCCGGACATTTGCCTGTTCGCGGCGGAACATGCTGGCGGATAACGCGACGGCAATGAGCGGCACGCACTGCCCCGCCGCGTAACTGGCGAAAAGCAATGCCGACTGGAATACCGCGCCGTTGAGGAACGAAAGCCCGGCGATGCCTACCAGCGCCGCGCCGCAGCAGGGACACGAAGGAAGCTCCAATACGGCGAAAACCACACCGAAACCGAAAGCCGACCTGGCGTTGTTTATCCGCGCGGTGATGGCATCGCAACGGTCCCGCAGCCATGAGGCGCGGGAAGGTATCAGGCCCGCGAACAGTGCGCCCGCGCCGATCAGCAGAACGCCCAATACCCAGTAAATCGGGCGGCTGGACTGCTCCATCCCCCGTGCCAACCCGCTTATGCTGCTGAATGCGATCCCCAACAATGTGAAGCTGACGATGAGTCCCAGCGAAAAGGCCAACGTGTGGATCAATACCCTTTTTTGCGATTCGGGAGAGGCTGCCGAGTAACCGAACACCACCGGCAGCCGCAGAATAGTGCAAGAAGCGAGTGATGCTCCCGCGCCCGCGGCGAATGACAGCGGCACCAGTTGGAGCAACGTCCCGCCCGTAAGCACATCCAGGGATAAAGAACCGTCACCGAACAGCGCCATACATCACACTCCGCCGTAAGACATTAAAGGTCTTGCACCGCAGCCCGCTTTTTAGTCTTTTCCAGTTTTTTAATGCGGGCTTCAGCCTTGTGGGCATCGCTTTTCGCAAGTGGCCGGCTTTTTATCAACAGCTTTACCGGCAACCGCCCACGGGTGTATTTCGCCCCTTTTCCGCTGTTATGGGTGGCGAACCGCTTGCTTACATCAGTGGTCACGCCGCAGTAGCGGGTGCCGTCGGCGCATTTCAGCAGATACACATACCAACCGGCCATGTAGCTCAGCCTAACACGGTGGCAGCTAGAAGCCCATTTCAATGGCCTGGAGCATCTTCTTGGCCTCCGTGAAAGCGGGGTTTTTCTCCAGCGCCCGCAAAAAGCATTTTTTCGCTTCCTCGATGTTCTTCGCCTCCAGGTAGGCGCGCCCCAGATTGAAAAGGATGTTTTCGTCATCCGGATCGACATCGATGGCCCGCCGGTAGAGGTTGATCGCCTCGGTGTAATTATGGCGGCGGCGATAGATGATACCAAGCGAGTTATAAATATTGACCACCTGCGGGTTGATGCGGAGCACTTCCTTGAAGACTTCCTCGGCTTCGTCGTCCATGTTCCGTTCGAGGAAAATCTTGCCCGCTTTTTCGTAGCATTTTTCGGCCTCTTCCTGCTCGTTCAGCTTCATGTAGACTTGCCCCATCATCTTGTAGGCGCGGCCGTGGAAATTGTTTATCATCACCGCCTTGCGGAAGGCGATGATCGCCTCGTCGTACTTCCCCTGCGCCGCCTTGATATAGCCGATGTTGTAATAAACATCGGCGTCTTCCCCCACCCCCAGTACCTCCTTGTAGATGGCGAGGGCGGCATCAAGTTTCCCGATGGCGACCATCTGTTTGGCTTTGGTGAAAAGGTCTTCGATCTTGGTGGTGGCGCTGTCCGGGGCGCTGGTAAGGACGGAGGCGATCTTCTGATCCAGTACGCCGGCTTTGAGCGGTTCCAGCATGATGGACGTAACGCCGAATTTTCCCGCCTCCACCACCATATCGCGGTTGATGGTGCTGCATACCAGGATGAATGGGATGTTGAACAATTCTTCATCGGCAGAGACCACTTTCAGCAAGGTCATGCCGCTCATCTGGGGCATATCCCACGCGGCGATAATGAAGTTGATCGGCCGCCGCTTCAGGATATGGAAAGCGGATGCCCCGTCGACGGCCTGATCGAAGTGGACGTAATCCGCCGATTTCAGCATCGCGATAATGGTTTCCCGCTTCACGCGGTCGGCATCCGCTATGAGGAAATAAACCCTGTTTTTGTTCAGTATCTTTTCGGTGGTCATTACTGTTACAGATTACACCGGATACGCTAGGTTAAATCAAGCGTTGCTTTTCGCACGCGGGTGGTTTGGAATTCCAGCGCCTCGCGGGTTTTAGCCAGCGAATATTCGAATTCCCGTTCCAGCCGGGGATCGTTTTGCGAGGGAGGGGCGCTTACCCTCAGGTCAATCTTGTGCCCGGCCAGTTCCGCGCGCGAGAGCATGTCCGCCATTTCCATCAAAGCGGGGTTGATGCCCATACGGGTGTGGCGGAACTCGCCCCACGAATCGTGAAACACCATATCGACCCGCCGGATTTCCCCCGGCGATTCCGCCAAACCAAAGTTGGGGATCACGAACACCCGGACGACGGCTCGCTCGCCCAGATAATCGCCGCGGGATGGTTCATAGTGGTAGCCGGCAAAATAGGCATGCAGCTTGTTGAGCAGGTATTCCACATCCTCCTGGCTATAGGGAATCCCTTTTTCAGAGCGAAAGTAGAATTTTATGCCCGGTTTCCAGATGGCGTTGATGATCATCCACACCATCATATCCACCAACGATTTCAGACGGTTGAGGGGCTGAACGGTGGAAAGTCCGGCGGTCACTTCCGAGGGGCTGCCGGTATAAAGCGCCCACCCCCGCTCTCCCCGAACCGATTTCTCAAGAAACAGCGAAAGTTTTTGCGCATCGGCCGGAATGGCCCGGTGAAAAAAAGCTATTTTGCCCGGCACCTGCTCAAAGTGGGTGAAAAGCTTGCGTCCCAACACCGTCATGTCATCCCGCGTTATATAGGTCAGCTTGTCGACATGGGTCTTCTGATAATCCGAAAGGCGGATGTAGGCATCAATGAAATAACGGTATACCCTGCCAAGGGAATTTAACCGGCGCTGGGGATCATGGGCAAACAGCTGTTGCAGGTCATCCGCTTCGTCCCCCTGCCACCCCCAGCGCTTCATAATGGCCGCCAATACCTGTTCCTTGGGCGAAAGCATTTCGGTGCGGGTCCGCAACAAGCGGTCAATGTCGTCCGGCTCAATGCCGGTTTTAAGGATGAACGCCCACTTCACCAGCGTCACCTCCTTCATCATCCCGCGTTGCACATAAAAGGCGTTGGAACGCTCGAACATCATGATATAGGGATCAATCTCCTCCAGCGGGCCGGCCGGGTCGAGAACCCGGCGTTTCACCTCCTCGCACAACAATCCCGCCAACGGATTGAACAGGTAGCTTTCCAGCAGTCCCATTTTCAACACCGACTTGAAAGGGGATCCAAGCGCCTTGTTGATCTGCCACAGAGCCGCGCCAAAGAACTCCTCTTCCTCGGCGTAAATGAGGTGCCCCAGGTCAATATATTCTTCCAGTCCTTCCATACCTTGCCGCCGCAAAGCGGTGTAAAGCCCCGCTGCTTCCAGTTCCGGGTAGTCGGGTGGAATAATCCACCAGAGCGGTTTTCGCCCCGCCACCCAAATGGCGGTGCGGTAAAATTCGTCTTTGAACAACTTCCCCAACGCGGAGCCAACATTTTCCCGGTCCGTCTCCCCAAAAAGATTCAGGCGAAACTCGCTGATATCCTGCAAAAAGAAGTGCGCCTCCACCCGGTGCCGGGAATAGAGCCATTGCTCAATGGCGGCAAGCTTCCGTTTGAGTGAAAAAAGATCGGTCTGGGAAAACTCTTCTTTATCGATGAACAGAATGTAATCGAAATCGGATTTGTGCGTCTGCGCCACCGTTCCCAGGCTGCCGATGAGGGCGAGCGAAATTATTTTTGGCTCCTGGGCCGGATGGGCCGCCGCGCCTGGAGCGATCTCCGCCACCGCCTTCAGATGAAGTTCACGCGGAATGAAATTATGGATACCGGCGGGCGCGTCCAATACGGGCTTCAACCCCTCGATGCCGCTATAATTTGCGTGCAGCAACAGTGGCACCGCCCCAAAGACGGTGTTTTCGGCCGGGCTGAAGAGCGACACCGCGCCATAAATGCGGGCCACGTTGAACATGTCAAAGCGGTAGCGCTGCCGCCTTACCTGTTCGGGAATGAGCGGCGGCGCCGCCAAGCCGCCACTCATGGTTTTTCCCGCGCCGCGTGGATGTCAATATCTCCTGAGGACATCATGCCGATATATTACCCTTATCGGGACATCTTTTCCCCCGTAACAATGAAGAACGGGCCATAACCGGATATTTGCCCAATATCCGGCTCCCGGCTGTTATAATCGCCCGATGGAAACATTCAAACACAAGCTCTCAATACTCCCGGGGAACCTCCGTTGCCTTACCATACCGGTGCCGATGAACCGCTCGATGACCCTGTTGGTGCTGGTGCGGGTGGGAAGCCGCTATGAAACAAAGGAGATTAACGGCATTTCGCACTTTATGGAACATATGTTCTTCAAGGGGGCGGAGAAGTACCCCGACACGATGGCGGTGGCGGGCGCCATCGACGGCGCGGGGGGAAGCTTTAACGCATTCACCGGCGAGGAAATCGTCGGGTACTACGTCAAAATATCGTCCGCGCGCAAGGAGATCGCCTACGATGTGCTCTCGGACATGCTTCTGCACGCCAAATTCGACGCGGCGGAGATCGCCCGCGAACGGGGGGTGATCATCGAGGAGATCCGGATGCACCATGACGATCCGCAGAACCAGGTGTATCAGGATTTCCACCGCCTCGTTTTCGGTGATCAGCCGCTCGGCTGGGATATCGCTGGCACTGAAGAACGGGTGACCGCCATGTCGCATGATCACTTCGCGGAACACCACCGCCGCTTCTATTACGGCGCGAACACGGTGATCACCGCGGCCGGCGGCATAACCCCCGGCGAACACGAAGCGCTATGCGAAAAATATTTCCGCTTCGCCGCCGCGGGAACCGCCCCCGCCATGCCGGCCCCTTTCGCGCGGCAGGAAGCGGACCGCATGCTCATCCGCGAGCGGGATACCGAGCAGGCTCACTTTGTTTTCGGTTTTCCCGCCTGCGCGGCGGAGACCGAGGACGAAAAAGTGCTGAAGGTGGCCTCCGTCATTTTGGGCGGTTCCATGAGTTCGCGCCTTTTTTACCAGATACGCGAGCGGCGCGGGCTGGCCTATTACGTCAACGCCTCGTTCTCCCCGTATCAGGATACCGGCGTGTTCCAGGTGAGCGCCGGTGTGAACCTGGACAAAATACAGGACGCGCTCAAATACGCGCTGGAGGAAATGGACAAGCTGAAACGCGAACCGGTGACGGATGAAGAGCTGGCGCGTTCGAAGGAGAACATCAAAGGGCATACCGATCTGGCACTTGAGGACAGCCGCCGGGTCGCCAGCCTCTACGGGGTGCGCGAACTGCTATACAACAACATAAAGACCCCTGAAATGCTGGCGGCCGAAGTCGATAGCGTGACGGCGGAACAGATTCAAGCCGCCGCGCAACGCTATTTCACCGACGCCGCCATGAAGCTCGCCGTCGTCGGCCCCCTTAAGCGGGACGATACGTGGGATAAAGCTTTCCGCCTCTCGGTTTGAACCCCGGAAGCTACAGCTTCGTCTTGAGAAACGCCTGGGCGACGATATCGATTTCCTTAACGGTAAGGTCGCGTTTCATTTCCATGAAAGAGCGGGAGCGGGAGATGATGTTGAGCAGCCATTTCCGCTGTTCAGGCTCGGTCTTCTTATGCAGCAACAGGCGGAAGCGGGTGGTGATGTCCTTGACGAGGGCCTTCACCTCGGCATCCGCCACTAACGCGTTCACATCGACCAGGCGGGTAACTTCGTTGCGATAGGCCTCTTTCTTCCTGTCGCAAAGGTCTTCGTACTGGTGGATCAATTCGGTGCCATGCGCCTGTTTCAACGCCATGATGATCCCCTCGGCGACCTGGCGCGGCACAAAACCGTCCACCGGCTCAACCAGCAGCCTTTCGCTCGTCTCTTCATCTTTAGGGAAATGCACTTCGATATCGAACAGCAGCGCGCGCCCCAGATAATCGTGCCGGACCTCTTCCCATTTCCGCCTCTGCAGGTATTTGGTCATCCGCTCGTTGAACGCGGTGGTCGTGGTGGACGCCACGCGCTGGATTTCCGGCATCATTTCGGCCAGCGCCTTATTGATCTGGTCGCGCGGCACGCCCGCCTTGAGAAGCTTCTGCACGAACGTGGTAAGCACCTCTTTGAACCCCTGCGAAAAAAAGGGGGTTGTCAGCGCTTTCGGAAGCGATTCATCCGGCTCCACCGGGGGGGCCGGGGCCGCATTCCTTTCCATTTGCCCTATCATCGTTGTTTAATTGTACCGCACTCGGGCAAATATGCAAAAAATATGGCGATTTGACCCCTAAGGGGCATTTAAGGGGGAGCTTTTGCACTCGAAAATGCTATTATAACCCCCAATGCCGAAGGGCACTTTTGGGAGAAAGATGAAAAACCGCTTTCGTTTTCTTTTTGCCGGATTGGCGGCAATACTCTGGCTTCCGGCAACGACCCACGCCGCGGGCTACCCGCTTCAGCTTGACGGCGATACCTTCGCCACACTGAGCGTCCGGATACAGGCCGCCGCGGTTCTGGCGCAGGATCAGGCCGGCGCCGCCAATGGCGACGCCTCGCAGGGGGGTACTCATTATGATTTCTTCGCGCGGCGCATTCAGTTACTCGCCGCCGGACAGGTGACCCCCGCCCTCTCGTTCATGATCATGATGGAGCATGCCCGCTACGGCGAAAACTACTCCCGTGGCACCGGCATCCAGACAGCCGACGCGTGGGTGCAATGGAACATGTCCGAAGCGTTCCACCTGATGACCGGAGCCTACCTTCCGCCATTCTCGCGCAACCAGCTTACCTCCGCGATGTACTTCATCGGGCCGGACCGCCCGATCTTGGAGAGCATGATGCTGGAATCCCCCGGCATGTACGAAAAGCGGGATCGTGGCGCCGTCCTCTGGGGCAACTTCAGCGGGCTGCAATACCGCGTTGCCGTTGGCAAAGGGGCAAAGAGCAGGGTTTTGGGCGACGAAACGCTCCGCACTACGTGGCGCGTGCACTATGCATTCCTGGATCCCGAGCCGGTTTATTACTACAAGGAAAGCTACCTGGGAAAATCGCGCATCTTCACCGCCGGTTATTCCGTGGACAAACAGGATAAAGTCTCGCTGGATCCCGGCGGCAATCCCGCCCCTTACAGCGCGTGGACCTCCGACCTGCTCATGGAGGGGGGTGACGGCGGCACCATTTACACCGTACTCTACGCGTATTACAAATACGACTGGGGGAACCCCGACCGCACCGGCACGGACGGCTTTTATCTGCAGGGCACCGGATGGACGCTGACCACCGCCTATCTGTCGGCAGGGATGCAGCCATACCTCCGTTACACCGATTGGGTCGCCGCCAGCCTGGCCCCCAGCGCCAAGCAGAAGCGGTGGGCCATCGGGACGAATTACTACCTGAAGGGGCACGAATCAAAGTTCACGTTCGAATACGAGTCCATCAGCTTCGATCTCGAAGGCCCCACATACGATATGAAGAACCACGGCGTCTTCACCCTCCAGTTTCAAACCGCGTTTTAGCCTCTCCATGTCATGCCGGGCTTGACCCGGCACCCAGAAAAATTATCAATGCTTCCCTCAATCGGCCCCTTGGGCCGAGGTACATGCTGAGAGCATGTACCCGCCGGGCTTCCGGGTGAGTACACAATTCATTGTGTACGCTGGCGCGCCAGCGCCAAGAGAGGTCGGCCCGTACGGGCCGATGTACCCAATAAATTGTGTACCCACCCAGGAATGCGGAAGAAAAAGAAAAGGGGGTCTTTTTTCAAAGGCCCCCTTCGTGCGGTTTTAAAGAACCGGTTTGTTATTTAACCGGCTTTGCTATCCCTGACACTCCCGGTTTTGCGTAGGGAAGGTATCCAGAAGCATACGCAGTGGTTGTAGGTGTAGCAACAACTACGCTGCCGCTTGCATTGACCGTCATGGTCGCCGCAACAAACCAACCATTCACGTTCGTACTATTAAACGTATAGGTCCACGGCCCGTAGCTGTTGCTGCCGAGCTGGAGCGACACCACGATATCCGCCTTGGCATCGCCATGCAGCGAATACGAATGCACCGCAAGGACGTAGAACCCCTGCGCCAGTTTAGAGGCGGTCATGTGTTCCGGCCCGTAGCCGTTCGTATCGTCGATGTCGTAAAGGATGTCGCAACTTGTGTTGCTGTCCACGCTCACGCCGGCATAATTTGAGCCGGTATCGGTGCACGCATAGCCAGTCTGGCTAAAGCCGCTTGCATAATATATATGCCAGAGGGCCGTGGCGGGGGTAAGGGTAGCTGCTGTACTGGCTGGAGCCGTGCTGTAGAAGAAAAGGTGGGTATCCATATCGGAGTTTGATGTGGATGTGCCATTGCTCCAGGTAAGCGTCGCCGTCATCGTGTTGGCCGTAACGGTGCCGCTGTTGCCCGACGAGGTGGTGGTGCTGGCGCCGGTGCTCGCCGTGAAGACGCCGCTCCCCTCGTTCATGGTGGGGTAGTTGCACTGCGCGCCCGTCATGGCGCTGACGCTGGCGAAGGATTGGGCCGTCTGCCCGGTAACGGTGACCGTCACGGTGCCATCCGCGGCGTAGACTACGGTGGTGTTGCCGTTTATGGTAATGCTTCCCGCCGTGGTATGTGCGCTGGCGAAGGTGTACCGGATCGGGGTATTCGTCACCACCGAGAACGTGCCGCCGTCGCAGAACGAGGCCGGCGTATAGGTGATGGAGGCGGTTCCGCTAATGGAAACATCCTGATAGGTGGTGGTGGTCGTGGTGGCGGTGGTGAAATTGGTGAACGAGGCGGTAACGCTGTACGCCACGCTGGAAGCCGTCCAGTCATCCTTGAAGGAGCCATTCATCTTGACGGTGTTGGTGGTTGTCGTATGGGCCGTTTCGACTATCAGGTTGGTGAACGTGAACGTTGAAGCGCTGGCGGTTCCCGACATATAGTCGGTCAGGGTCATCGTCCCGTTCGCCGTATCGCTAAAGGTGTAACTGCCGGTGGCGGTGCCGGCCGTATAGGTGCTTGTCAACGTAATGGCCGACGACATTTTTGAGACAAGGGTGGTATACGTCGTGCCGCTTACGTTGTAGGCCAACATGACGAGGGGAGTGGCGGAGGTGCCAAGGGTAATGCTGAAAGAATTGGCGCTGCCGGAAACGGTGATCGTTCCATCCATCTGGACGCCCGCTTCGCGGCAGGTGTTAAACGTCATGCTTACCGCTGTCGCGCTGGTGGCGGAGAAAGTGGCCGTGCCTCCGTCGGTGCAGGCAACCGAACCGGAAGTCGCCGCGCGGGCGCCTGCCACGGCCTTTTGATGCTGGCCGATCTTGTTAAAAACCGACAATGCCGCCATCTTGCCGGTAGCCTGCGAGAGGGTGTTTACTTTGGCATCGGACGATTGAAGCGGGACGGGCGATGCCGTCTTCGGCGCCGCAACCGTGCCCCCCATCGAGGTGACCGATATTTTGTCTATATTGGAAAAGGTGGTGCTGGCGCCCTGAGCCATCGATGCCGCCTGCACATTGGAAGAAGTTGCCTGTGTGCCTGCCGCCGCGGTGCTGATTGTGGTTGTTGTGGTTGCTGGCGCAGTAGTGCCGCCGCCACCGCCGCCGCCGCAAGCCGCGATAAACGATCCGATCATAAGAGTAATGATCAGCTTCTTCATGACACCCTCCATATTTCTTGCCTGTTTGACCTAAAATCTCTCAACTCCATTCTAACGCCACTTTCCCGTTTTGCGTGGCTTTGTTCACTAAATTGGGAAAGAATGACGTCGATCGCTAAAGACTTGCTATTAGATGTAAAAAGATGAAGAACACGGTTCATGCGAACCGCCCGCCCGCGCTTATTTTCCGCCGAGCCGTTCAAGCCAGGCGCGGGCGCGGGTTTCGGGATCGGAATGCCCGGTAACATCGGTGATGACGCTCACCATATCCGCGCCTGTATCCAAAACTTCGCCCGCACGTTCCAGCGTGATCCCCCCGATGGCGGCCAACGGATAATTGAACAACCGCTTCCAAAGCCGCACGGCATCAAGCCCCTGCGGGGCAAAGGCCATCGACTTTATCTTTGTGGGATAAATGGGGCCTAGCGCGATGTAAGAGGGAGACAGGCCATGTGCGACTGCCGCCTCGTGATAGCAGTGGGTGCTGACGCCAAGCCGCAGTCCCGCCGCGCAGATGGCGGCGATATCAGCGGCCAGAATATCCTCCTGCCCCAAATGCACCCCGTACGCGCCATGCTTTATGGCAAGCCGCCAAAAATCGTTTATAAAAAGCCGGATGCTTCTTTCGCGGCAAAACGCCACGCTTTTGATTATCTCGCTCTCCAACCCGGCCCCCTCCAGAGTTTTTACCCGGAGCTGCATGATCCTCACACCGCACTCCGCCAGCCGCTTCACCCACTCGAACGAATCGACGATCGGATAAAAATCCGGCCACGGTACCTCGATGGCGGGGAACGGCTGAGGCTCAACTGCTGGATGCCGCACGACCCACGGAAAATCCGCCGGTTCGCAGGGGAACGGCGGCGGCTCCTCCGCCGCCGCACGGTAGGCATGCTGCATGAATCCGCGCGCCATGACAATCGCGTCGCGCATTTCAAGGCCGTGGGCCATACCCGCCGCGATGGCGGTGGCCAGGTTGGCGATCATCCCTTTGTGTTCCGACACACGTTGCGGCTGCAACCTGTTTGTGGCTATCCAATAACGCTCAGTCCCGTCGGTGAACTAATCAAAGACAGCGGTTCCTCCCGGCAGTTGCCCCCCTTTCAGCAACACCGCCTTGGGCCCCATACCCAAAACCTCTTCGGCGGCCCGCACCATCTGATCGTGATCAACAATAGGCCTGTTGAGCAACTGCTCGGCCTCGTCGATATCGGGGGTAAAAAGAGCAGTAACGGGAAATACGTTTTTCGTGATGAAATCGGCCGTTTCGGCATCAATGTGGTTTTCCGAGAGCGAACCAAAAACGTCGCCATCCAGAATAACCCGCGCATCCGCCCCTTCCAGAGCGTGAAGCAACACCGCGAGGTGCCCCTCATCGTAAACCGGCCCCACCTTAACAACCGGATGCCCTCCCGCTTCATCAAGCGCGGCGTCAAGATCATCGAGAAAATCGTCTGGATGGGTGAGCGACAGATGCACCGGTTCGCCGGGAATCATCACCATGGACGAGGTAATGGCGGGGCGCAGCGGCATGTCGAGCGCATCGAGCGTCCGCTCGTCGCATTCCAGGCTGCCGGGGCGGTCGATGCCATGCTCCCCGGCGGCGATGACGAAAGGGGCCTTGAGTCCGTCCTTTACGTTGGGGTGGCGCACGTCGCGTCCGGGTGCCGTATTATTTTTTCTCCTGGTGCCAAAACGGCGTGCCGACCACCGGGGTGGAGGGGGTGGCGAACTCGCGCTCCGGCATCATCCCGGCCTGATACGCCTTGCGCCCCGCATCTATCGCCATCGCGAAGGCGCGGGCCATCTCCACCGGATCGCGCGCCAGCGAAACGGCGGTGTTCAGCAACACGCCGTCGAACCCCATCTCCATCACGGCCGCGGCGTGGCTCGGCTTTCCCAGCCCCGCGTCGATGATACAGGGGACATCCTTGAACCGGGCGCGGAATGTTCTTAACGAATGGGGGTTCGCCGGGCCGCGCCCGCTGCCGATGGGGGCCGCCCACGGCATCAGCACCTTGCAACCGGCGTCCAGCAGCCGTTCGGCGAAAACGAGGTCGTCCGTCATATAGGGGAACACCTCGAAACCTTCTTTGATAAGTATCTTGGCCGCCTCCACCGTGCCGAATGGATCGGGCTGGAGGTTGTAGTCGTCGCCGATAACCTCCAGTTTTATCCAATCGGTGTTGAACACTTCACGGGCCATGCGAGACACCGTCAGCGCATCCTTCACGCTGTAGCACCCGGCGGTGTTCGGCAGGATGTTGAGCTGCATCTCCTTCAACAGGTTCAGGAAGGCGTTGCTGTCCCATTTGCCGCTGCCGTAACGGCGCAGCGACACGGTGACCACTTCGGAGCCGGATGCCTCGATCGCCTGCCGCATGGTCTCCGGCGAGGGATACCGGGCCGTGCCGATAAGAAACCTGCTGAATAATTCTTTGCCGCCCAAACGCAACATCGTCAACCTCCGGGAAAGGGCGTGACGATCTCGATATCGTCACCTTCGCCCAGTTTTGTTTTTTCGTAATCGCCGCGGGGGACGAACTCGCCGTTGAGGGCCACCGAGAAAAACTTCACATCCCCTCCCAGCGATTTTACCAGTTGGGCGACGTTTTCAACCCTGTCAAATTCGCGGGCTTCGCCGTTGACAACCAGCTTCATGGATGCGCTTCGTACAATTCCGCGAATGCCGCGTCCGGTTTTCCCCCTTCGATCAGGGATATTACCAATTCGGCGATTTTCGGCGAAAAGAGGTAGCCATGCCGGTAAAGTCCGTTCACGCGGATAAGCCGTCCGCCGTGGCGGATCCTCGGCAGGTTGTTTGGAAACGCCGGACGGCACTGCGTCATCGTTTCGATGACGCGCCCCTCGGAAAATCCGCTGTGCATAGCGTAGGCGGCGGAAAGAAGCTCCAGCGTGCCGCGCACCGATATCGGGCTGAGGTCTTCATCGTCGATGGCGGTGGCGCCAAGGATGAACTGGCCGCCGGGGCGGGGCACCACATAGATGGGATAGCGCGGGTGCATCATCCGCACCGGCCGGTTCAGCCTGACCTCCGGCGCGTGCACCCACACCAGTTCGCCGCGCACGCCGCGCAGGCCGGGAAGCTGCGTTTTGCCTTTCAGCCCGCGGGTATCAAGCACCATGTCAAAGTCGAACGCGCTTATGGCGGTATCAATGCGGCCATCGTCCGCCGAGCGGACGTGTACGCCCAAATTCAGCGTGGCGTATTTTTGCAGCCATTCGCCCAGCACCACCAGCAGCCTGCGTGAATCGATCTGCCCTTCCAGCGGCAGGTAAAGGCCATCCATAAACGCGTCATCGATATCAGGCTCCAGTTCGCGGAGTTCGGCCCCTTCCACGCGCCGCATTACCAGATTGCCGGTATGTTCGTCCATCTTGCGTACCAGCCGCATCAATTCATTGCGGTCTTGGGGGTGGGAGATGACCAGACTGCCGGCCGCCTGGCAATAGACATCCCCCCCGATCTGGGGCAGGAGTTGTTGCCACATGGCGAGCGAAGGATTGCCGAGGCGCGCCACCACCGGCTCGGCGTATTCCAGCTCACAGTAGGGAGCGATCATGCCGGCTGCCGCGTAACTGGTGGTGCCGGTCGCCGCCAGATCGCCGTCATCGAACAGCGTTACGCGCCACCCCTTTTTAGCCAGCAGGTAGCCGGTCAGCCGTCCGATGATGCCCGCTCCCGCGATGCCGCACGTATTTCCCTTAGTCATCGTATTCCGCTTTCCCTGATCGTGCCGACAAACGAAAACCTGTTACGCCAGACGCTCGCCGAAGGCTTTCAAGCGGCGCATCCCCTCTTCGATCCGCTCGGTGGCCATCGCGTAGCTGAAGCGCAAATAGCCTTCCGCGCCGAACGCAACGCCCGGCACCGGGCCGACCCCCGCGTGGTCGATGAGGACGTTCGCCAATTGCGCCGAATCGCGGATGACCTCCCCGTCGAATTTCTTGCCGAGCCAGCCGTTGAAATTGGGGAACGCGTAGAACGCTCCTTTCGGGACGACGCACGAAATGCCGTCCATCGAGTTGAGCGCGCCGACGATGATGTCGCGCCGCTTTTTGAATTCCGACGCGCGCGTGGCGAAAAACGCGGTATCTTTCAGCGCTTCCGCCGCCGCTAGCATCAGCGGCGTTACGGGGTTGCTGGTGGACTGGCTCTGCAGTTTCACCATCGCCTTGATGATCGGCTCCGGCCCCAGCGCGTGGCCAAGCCGCCAACCGGTCATTGAAAAGCTCTTGGACATGCCGTTCACCAGAATGGTGCGGTCCTTCACGTCCGCCCCCAGTTGCACGGGGGAGAGGTGTTTGTGGCCGTCATAAACGATGGCGTCGTATATCTCGTCCGAAATGAGGTAGATGTCGTCGTTCACGGCGATATCGGCGATCTTGCGGATCGTTTCATTGCTGTAAACCGCGCCGGTCGGGTTACACGGCGAGTTGAGGATGATCGCTTTGGTGGCGGAGGTGATCTTCGATTTCAGCTCGTCCATATCGGGATTGAACCCGTTTTCGGGGCGGCAGTTCACAAAAACCGGCTTGGCCCCCGCCAGCAGCACCTGGCTGGGATAGGTGACCCAGTACGGGGAGAAGATGATGACTTCATCCCACTCGTCGAAGAGCACCTGGGAGATGTTGTAGAGCGAGTGCTTGGCCCCCATCGAGACGATGCACTGGCTCTTGGCGTAATCGACGCCGAGCTGGCGGCTGGTGAATTCGACGATGGCGGTCTTTATCTGGTCGTTGCCGGCGACGGGGGCGTACTTGTTCTTTCCCTCGCGGATCGCCTTGATGGCGGCCTCCTTGGCCGGTTCGGGCACGTCGAAATCGGGCTCGCCCGCGGCGAAGCTGATGATATCCTTCCCCTTCGCGTTCAGCGCCGTTATGCGCCCCGCCACCTCCATCGTGGCCGATTCTTCGAACGAATCCATCCTCCGCGCAAGTTTCATGTTCATTTCCTTCCCTTGGCGTGCAGCTTGCGCCGCAACGCATTGGCGACGGCGGGCGGCACAAGGGCCGTGACATCGCCCCCCAGCCCCGCCACCTCTTTGATGATCTTCGAGCTAATGAACGTGTACTCCTCGCTCGGCATCATAAATACCGTTTCCACCTTCTTGTTTATTTTCCGGTTCATCTGGCTTAATTGCAATTCATACTCAAAATCGGAAATGGCGCGCAGGCCGCGCACCACCGTGTAAACGCCGCGCGACATGCAAAAATCGACCAACAGATTGTCGAACGCTTCCACCGCCACGCGGCCATTATGCCCTGCGGTGGCTTTGCGGATGAGGTTCACCCGCTCTTTCACGGCAAAGAGGGGCTTTTTGGCCGGATTCACCGCCACGGCGATGATAATGGAGTCGAACACCGAGAGCGAACGGGTGACGAGGTCGAGGTGGCCATTGGTGACCGGGTCGAACGTCCCCGGATATACCGCTTTCATCCAGATTCCTCCGTGTTAAGCGGCAGTCAGCGGGAAGCCGCTTGTTTCTTCAATTGTACCGCACGGCGGGCGGCATCGGCCAGCCCCGTGGCGGTAAACCCGCAGGCCTCCAGAAGCTCTTCCGGCGCGCCGGATGATATGTAATCGTCCTGAATGCCCACGCGGATGACCGGCACCGGATTATTCTCGGCCACCAGTTCAGCCACCGCGCTCCCCAGTCCGCCGATGATGCTGTGCTCTTCGGCGGCGACCAACGCGCCGCTTTCGGCGGCCGCCTGCAGGACAAGATCGCGGTCAATCGGCTTGATGGAAGCCATATTGACCACCCCCGCCGAAATCCCTTCTTTCTCAAGAAGCGCGGCGGCTTCCAGCGCAATGCTCGTCATCAACCCGCAGGCGATAAAGGTGACATCCGCCCCCTTTTTCAATTGATCCCCTTTGCCCGGGGTGAACGTTTTGGAATCGTTAAACACCACCGGGAACTTGTCGCGCGTGAGACGGATGTAGACCGGTCCGACGTATGCGGCCGCCCAGCGGACCGCCGCGGCGGTTTCATGGGCGTCGGCCGGCATAATGACGGTCATGCCGGGGATGGCGCGCATCAGGGCGATATCCTCTCCCGCCTGGTGCGAAGGGCCGTCTGGCCCGACGGTGATGCCGCCGTGCGTGGCGATAATCTTGACGTTCTGGTGCGGGTAGCCGACCGCCTGCCGAACCTGTTCCCACGCCCGCCCGGAGGCGAAAATGGCGAACGTGGAGGCGAACGGTATCTTGCCACCGGCGGCAAGCCCCGCGGCGGTGCCAATCATATCCTGTTCGGCGACGCCCATATTGAAGAAACGTTCCGGGAACGCCTTGGCGAACGTCGAAGTACGGGTGCTGCCTGAAAGATCGGCGTCCAGCACCACGATGTCCTTGTTGGTTTTTCCCAGTTCCGCAACGGTTTTGCCGTAGTAATCGCGTAACGCAAGCATCTCGGCCATATTATGCCTTCTCCCCAAGCTCGGCCAGCGCCTTGTTCAGTTCATCCGTGCTGGGAGCTGTGCCGTGCCACTTGGCCAGCCGCTCCATAAACGACACTCCTTTGCCCTTCACCGTGCGCGCCCAGATCAGCGACGGCTTATCCGTCACTTTTTTCGCGTTGTCGATGGCGGCGAAAATCTGCCCGAAATCATGGCCGTCGATCTGCTGCACATGCCAGCCGAACGCTTCCCATTTCTTCCCTATCGGCTCAATGCCCATCACATCGCTCACGAATCCGTCGATTTGCAGTTCGTTGTTATCCAAAAACGCGATGAGGTTGCCCAGCTTGAAGTGGGCGGCGCTCATGGCCGCTTCCCAAATCTGCCCCTCCTGCGTTTCACCGTCCCCCATCATGGCGTAGACAAAGGTGTCCCGCCCATCGAGGCGGTTCGCCAACGCAAGCCCGTTGGCTTGCGAAAGCCCCTGACCGAGCGAGCCGGTGGTGATCTCAACGCCGGGTGTGGAGGGGGCGTACGGGTGGCCGCTCAAAATGCTTTCATATTGCCGCAGGGTTTTGAGGTGCTCCCGGCCGAAGTAACCGCATTCGGCAAGCACGGCGTAAAGCGCCGGGGCGCCGTGCCCCTTGGAGAGGACGAATTTATCGCGCCGATCCGTTTTTTTGCGGTCTGGACCGTGATCCATCGCGCCGCAATAGAGGGCCACCAGCATATCGATGGCCGAAAGGGAACCGCCCGGGTGCCCGCTGCCCGCAGCATGGATCATGGTAAGGATATCAACGCGCATCCGGCGCGCGATTTCCTTAAGCTCAACAACGTCTTTTGTCCGTTTCACAAATTACCCCCAAAAACCGGTCATCCGCAGCTAATCCCGTGAATAAAGCGGGTTAAGGATAACATACACCCCCTAGGCAGGCAAACGGGGAAAACGGTAAAAACTGGGAAATGCGGCCAGCCTACGGGTTGTGCAAAAAACGGCAAAAACAGAGGTCAGAAATTGGCGGTCGGCGTGGAAATAGATACCGCTTTCCCCGGGTTATTGGGAGATAAATGGACTGAAGCGCGAAAGACTGGGAGGAAAGTTGAAACCCGCCGCGGCGGCCTTTAGCGTGCCCTTGATGTTAGGGGAGGCCCCGATTCCCTTGTTACTCAGTTATTTTGGTAGTGGCTGATCAGGGCATTCATATCCCGATTGGCAAGCTGCTCGCCGCTAAACACATAGTGGAGGATATAGCCCAAGGTAATGCCAATGGAATCAACCTCTTTATAAAGAATGGCATCAACAGCCCCGGCTTCCCCGGCGAACATTTTGACCACTTTGCGTTCCATATCCTCAAATCCCTTTTTCATAATGATCGCCGCCTTTCTGTTTTAGTATCTTATCGGATAATTCACCAGTCGGCTTAAGGCGATAGAAAAACCCGTACCAGCGTCCCGGCATTATATTCGGGAGGTTCTACCTGTCAAAGGAATAATGCAACTACTGTTCCATCTGCCGCTTCGCCAGCTGTTCGCTGATCTGTGCGGCTGTGGCGGTATCAAGACTGCTCAGGATTTTCGAGGACGACTGGGCTTTCATGGCCATGAGAATACGCAACGCCGTGGGGCGGTCCATAGCCTTCAAACGGCTGGCTGCGTCGGCCGCGGGCATGGTGGCATAGGCTTTGGCGAGTGTGGTCACATTCTTCACTTCAAGATCGTCGCGCAACTTCACCAGTTCTTCCAGCTTTAGCTGCACGATCTTCAGTTCGTCGATCTTTTTCTGGATGCTGGCTTCAAGGGTAAGAAGCTGCCCTTCGCGGGCGTTCAGTTCCTCTTCGCGGCGGCGCAGCTCTTCCTGTTTTTTCTGCAGGTCCTTGGCCATCTCCATCCGCATCTGGTCCTGCGGGTCGGCGCCGGTTTTTGAGGCCGCTTCATTCTGGGCCAGCGCCTTCGGGATATTCACCGCGCCGCTTCCCGCCGCCACCAGCGCGGCGGCAAAAAGAAGCCCCGTGAAAAAAACAACATTCCTGCTCATAGCGCCTGCTCCCTGAACCACATCATTTGCGCCACCTCGTCGGTGAATTTCACTTCACGCCGTTTTTCCTCTTTCTCGTAGGCATCTTTCAGCCGGTCGCGGTAAATCTCGAGCGCCTTGCGGCGGCGAAGATATTCCTGCAGCTCAAGCTGCTTCGCTTTCAGCCGTTCGCCGATCTGCTCCAACTCGCGCATCTTCCACCGGATATCCGCGTCGCGTCCCTGTAAAAAGTCATCGTATAGCCGAAACAGCTTCGGGTCGTGCGCAGTACGGCCCAACTCTGTCATGGCGGCGGCGGCTTCCGTGCGCCCCTGCTCCAGCGTGGCGAGAACGCCGCGGGCATGTAACTGTTCGGCGTTGACCAGCGCCACTTCGCGCTGCTTTTCTTCCTCCTGCCGTTTCCGGTGGTCAAGGACGCTTTGCAGCCGGAATTTGAACATCAGAAAATCTCCTTAAGCCGCCGCAACGTATCGGTAAAATCGGCCCGTTCGCCGATCCCCTGCTCAAGAAAGGTGTTTATAAGCGGGTATTTCTGTATGGCGAAGTCGATGTCGGGGTTGCTCCCCTTCACATACGCTCCGATGTTGATAAGGTCTTCCGCCTCTTTATAAATGGCCAGCGTCCGAAACAGCGTTTTGGCCAGTTTCCGGTGCTCTTCGCCGGTTACATCGATCATCACGCGGCTTATGCTTCCCAGCACATCGATGGCGGGATAATGGCCCCGCGCCGCAAGGGCGCGGGAGAGGATAATGTGGCCGTCCAGAATGGCGCGCGACGCGTCTGAAACCGGCTCGCCCAGATCATCCCCTTCCACCAGCACGGTATAGATGCCAGTGATGCTTCCCTCGCCTTCGGTGCCGGCGCCGGCCCGTTCCAGCAGGCGCGGCAGCAGCGCGAACACGCTGGGGGTGTACCCTTTCGTGGCGGGCGGTTCGCCAATGGAAAGGCCGATTTCCCGCTGCGCCATGGCGAAACGGGTAAGCGAATCGATCATCAGAAGCACATCTTTCCCCTGTTTGCGGAAATATTCGGCGATGGCGGTTGCGGTATATGCCGCCCGTAAACGGACCAGCGGAGTGTTATCCGAAGTGGCGGTCACCAGCACCGAGCGGCGCAAGCCGTCTTCTCCCAAATTCTTGTCAATAAACTCGCGCACTTCCCGTCCGCGTTCGCCCACAAACCCGATCACCGTCACATCGGCATCGGTCATCTTTGCCATCATCCCCATCAAAACCGATTTACCCACACCGGTTCCGGCCATGATGCCGATTCGCTGGCCGCGGCCGCAGGTAAGCAGCCCGTTCACCGCCCGCACGCCAAGGTCGAGCGGTTGGTGTATCCGCTTGCGGCTTACGGGATTTATCGGGTCGGCGTAGAGCGGCATTTCACCCATGCAGCTCAACGGCCCCTTTCCATCAATGGGATTGCCGAGGCCGTCCAAAACGCGCCCAAGGATGCCTTCATCCACTTTTACCACGGCGCGCCCGGTCAATGCCTCGATGCGGCAACGCGGGGATACCCCCTGCGGCGCGGAGAGCGGCATCATCAGTATCCGTCCGTCACGGAAACCAACCACTTCGGCGTCAACGGTTGCCCCCTCGCCCCGCGGGTAGATGCGGCACATGGAGCCGACCGGCACATCCGGACCGTCCCCTTCGATAACGAGGCCAATAATGCGTACCACCTGTCCCACCGGCACAATAGAAGCGGACTGTGTAAGCGCCCGCCGGTATTTCGTCAGATCAACGTTCATCGCCTATTTCCCTATCTGCTCGCGTAACGTGCGGTGGATATTTATCAGCCGGTTTTCCACCGTGGCGTCCAGGCTCCCGATATTCGTTTCAAGGATGCAGCCGCCGGGAGTGATCGCCGGGTCGGCCTTGAATTCCATTTTTTCGACCACTTCCATTTCCTGTTGCAGGCTTTCCCGCATAACGCCGAGCAATTCCATGTCCTTCGGGCTCAGCCGCACCACGATGCTCTGCTTGGTCTCCAGTTCCGACACCGCCTTGCGCAACACTTCAACGACGATAGCGGGATCCTGCGCCACTTCGCGGCGCACGATCTCGGCGGCGATCAACACCACCAGGTCCACCATCTCCTTTTCGGCCTTGCGGTACTGGATGCCGCGGGCGGCCTCCAACTGCTTTAGGCCGTCAACAAGGGTATTCATGAGGCCGGTCGCTTCGGCGAAGCCTTCATGCTTCCCCTTGATATTTCCCTCTCTATAGCCCTTTTGATAGGCATCCGCTTCGATCTGCTCAACGCGGGCATGGGCGGCGCGCAACATGCCATCAATCTCATCGCTGGTCTTTTTGAGTATCTCGTCGCGGCGGTAGCCCCCCTTGAATTCGAAGTCAAACCCGCCAAGGACAAATTCATCCTCTCCGCTGGTTTCCGGCCGTTTGTGATCGGGCCTGAATTCGGCGGCGGCGTCCTTGCGGCGGGCCGCCTCCATAACCTCCGCCTCTTCCGTGAAATTCGCGAAGGAAAAGGGCTTGAAATCGTCGGTGCCGCCAATATCGAAGTTAGACAAGTTCCTCGCCTCCGCCCGCCAGCACCACCTTGCCATCCTCTTCCAGTTTTTTCACAATGCGGATGATGCTCTGCTGGGCCTTTTCCACGTCGGACAGTTTCACCGGTCCCATCGCCGCGAGGTCTTCCTTCAGCATTTCGCCGGCACGCTTGGACATGTTGTGGAGTATCTTCTCCTTGAGCTGCTCCGACGCCGTCTTGAGGCCGAGGATGAGGTCGTCGCGCGAGACCTCCTTGAGAATGACCTGCATCCCCTTGTCATCCACCGACAGGAGGTCCTCGAATACAAACATGAGGTTGCGGATGCTTTCGGCAAGCTCCGGATTGAACGATTCGATTTCAGTCAGAATGCCGACCTCCATGTTATGGTCGAGATTGTTGACGATTTCGGCCACGGCTTCCACGCCTCCCAACCGGCTCCCTTCCATCGCGCCGGCGCTCTGGAATTCGGTCGCCAACGCGCGGTCCAGATCGGCGACCACCGAGGGATTTACCCGCTCCAGCGTGGCGATGCGGAAAACGATTTCCGAGCGGAAACGGTCGGGCAGGTTTTTAAGGATTTCCCCCGCCTGCGCGGAATCAAGATGGGCCAGTACTATGGCGGCCGTTTGCGGGTACTCGTTCCGCAGGAATGCGGCGACGGTTTTCGGGTCAAGATGGCGGATCGCCTCGAGGCCGCCCCCCAGCTCTTCGGTTTGACCGGGCGCGGCGATCTTGGAAAGTATTTCGGCCACCTTCCCCGCATCCATGGTTTTTTCAAGCATTTTCTTCAGATACTCGCGGCCGCCGGAAAGAATGCCCCCTTCGCCCCCTTCAAGGGCCTCGAAGAATTCGCGCGCCACGGTATCAATCTGTTCGTTGCTGATGTTCTCCATGAACGACATGTAGTTACCCACCGCCTGTATCTCTTTTTCATTCATTTTGGCGAGGACTTTTGAGGCGATAGTCTCCCCCATCGAAATCATCAAAACAGCCACCTTTTCAGGGCCGCTTAATATGTTTGAACCCGGTTTACCACGTGCCATACAATAATCCCTCTTCTTGGCCTATTTTACGCCTGTTTGGCCCGCTTGAGCCAACTGCGCAGCAATTCAGCCGCCTGCTCCGGATTGCTGGATATAAGATCGGTCACCCGTTTGCGGTAATCGATTACCTCATTTTCTTTGGCTCCCATCAAACCGGAAAGCTCCTTTTCCATCTGCGAAACCGTCTGCGGGAAGGTGCGCAGTTCTTCCACTTCCTTGGTGGAAGTGGCCAGCCAGCGCGAAACCGGCCTCAGGAGGAACAGGAACAGTATCACGCCCGCGATGGCGTACCCGGCGTACTTGATACCGGTCATCATCAACTCCTGCTTGGATTCGGTGTCAAGCCGTTCAGCCTCCGCCATCAAAGCGGTTTCCTCGAACTGCATGCTTTCTACCGTCACGTTATCCTGCCGGTTCCCCTCGAAACCGATAGCGGAGCGTACCAGTCCCGCGATACGCTCTTTTTCTTCGTTGACCAGCGGCGTGAACTCGCGTGTCACCTTACCGTCAGCCCCCTTGGTTTCCTTGTATTTTCCATCCACCATCACGGCGACGGAAAGCTTTTTCACCTGCATGGCAGGTTCCACCACCGTCTTCACCACTTTGTTGATCTCGTAGTTGACGGTTTCCTGCGTTTTGGTCGACTCGGCCGGTTTGCCGATGATCTGTCCCGCCTCGCCGCTTTCCGGAATGTTGCTCGATACGCCGGCCACCCCCGCGGGCATCGCCGGGCCGGTGTTCTTTTCCTCCACCCGGTGCTCGCTGCGGGCCACCTGGCTCTCCGGGTCATACAGCTCTTCAGTGCGCTGTTCCTGCTTGAAATCGATGGCCGCCGACACGCGGATGATCGCCTTGCCGTTGCCCACCACATGCTCAAGCATGGTCCGCACCCGCTTTTCAACATCGTTTTCATAATTGCGGCGCATATCCATTTGCCGGTTTGACAGCTTGGTCATTTCGTCCCCGTCTTCGTCCGGCACGGTCAGAATGGTGCCGTGACTGTCCACGATGGTGACATCGGAGGGACTCAGCCCTTCAATGGATGACGAAACAAGGTGGGCCATTCCCTCCACCTGCGATTTGTTCAGTTTTCCGTTCCCCCTCAGCTTTAGCACCACCGAGGCGGTCGGCTTCTGCTTATCCTCCTCGAAAAGCGACTTGTTGGGGATGGAGATATGCACGCGGGAACTTTGCACCGCCGCGATGGAATTAATGGTTCGCTGCAATTCCCCTTGCAGGGCACGGCGGTAATTCAGTTTTTGAACGAATTCGGTCATGCCGAAGGTGGTTTTGTCGAACAGCTCGAATCCGACGCCGCCCCCCGAGGGTATCCCTTCGCCCGCAAGCTCAAGCCGGAGCTGATAGACGTCTTTGCCCGGCACGCTGACCGCCGTACCGCCGCTTTCCAGCTTGTACATTATCTTGCGGGTCTTCAGCTTTTCGGTGACGGCGAGGGCGTCTTCCTGCGAAAGGTTCGCATAGAGGACGCTGTAGTCCTCACCGCTGGAAAGATAGCTCGTGACCAAAATGCCGGCGGCCAGCAGGATGCCGAATCCGACCAGGGCGATCTTCTTCCCCGTCGGCATATTGTTGAACAACACGGCCAGTTGTCCAAACGCGTTTTTTAGCTGATCAAACATTCCCGCCTCCCGTCACTTCCATGTCACCCATATCCCCGTTTACCGATTTCCAATATCGATGGCTTTCTGCGCCATCGTTTTCACCGTGTTGATCACCGCCGCGTTCGCCTCGTAGGCGCGCGTGGCGGAAAGCATGTCCACCATCTCCTTCATTACATTCACGTTGGGCATGCTCACATACCCGTTCACGTCGGCATCGGGATGGCTGGGATCGTACACCTTCTGAAACTCCCCCCGGTCTTCCTGAACGGCGACCACGGTCGGCTGCGAAACCGAATCCGCCAACGCCTTGCCGAATCCGCCTTCAAGGGGCGTGGCGGCCAACACTACTTCCTTGCGCCGGTAGGGGCCGCCTTCCGGCGTGCGGGTGGTATTCACGTTGGCTAGATTGCTGCTCACCACATTCATCCGGGTGCGCTGCGCGCTCAGGCCCGCCGCTCCAACTTTCATTGCCGACATTAAATCCATGGCGTCACTCCTTTAATTATTGCGCCGAAAGCGATATCGCGCTTTTCAAAAGACCCAACTGTTTGTTCGTGATCGTGGCGTAGGTGGAGTAATTAATGTTCATCTCCGCCATCCGCGTTATTTCCCGTTCCAAATCCACCGTGTTGCCATCCAGCCGCGCCGAAGAACCGCTCGCCGTCATCGACGGCGTTACTTTTAAGATGTCGGTTACCGGTAAATGCCCCGGATGCGTTCTCACCATTCCCCCTTTAGCCGGGGTTTTCAGCGCTTCGGCCATGGCCCCTTCAAAACTTACTTCTTGGGCCTTGTAGCCTGGAGTGGCGCTGTTGGCAATATTCGCCGCAGTCTGCGATGCTGAAGCGGATACGAAGTCGAGCGAACGGCTCGCCAGCTCCAATCCGTTTGTCGTCAAACCAAATATTTTCATGGCGTCAAAATTCCCTACACAATATTTTTGCCTAACCTCTATAGAGCAAACGCCATGCCGCAAACCGCAACTGCCGGTTTTTGCTCTATTTCCACACTTCCATCAATTCCATGTCCCCGAAAACTAACTCCAACGTCAAAAAATGTAATCCTCAAACATCATTAAGTAGGGAAACAGCAAATGCCGAGCCACGGAATATTGACGGGCAAGCACCTTTTCCTAGATGACAACGACTCTCATAGGCTAGAGGTCAAGGATGAATCCCATAGGCAATGGGAAATTATGGAAAATGGCAAATTTTTTCCGATTTACGATTTTCATATCGGCAAAAGGAGGCAAATTCTGCCGGACAAGGGATGGAATGGCTAGGAACTTTATGCACTGCGGGACAGTACGCAAGTAACATCTCTTTTATTATCAGATATTTATCTCCATGGCACAGCTCTTGTAATTTTCCATCGGTGAACAGGAAGTAAAACTTTAGAGGTAAATATGAAAGTAGAAATGAAAAAGGCGACAGACGTAACCCAAACAGCGGGAACCGGAGCGGCAGTGGTGATG
The DNA here is from genome assembly GCA_023248535.1 of Nitrospinales bacterium. Taxonomy (GTDB): domain Bacteria; phylum Nitrospinota_A; class UBA7883; order JACRGQ01; family JACRGQ01; genus JACRGQ01. The sequence goes on from JAHFEJ010000004.1 coordinate 44,650, forward strand.
GGAGCTTCCGGGTTGGCGGGGGCCGGCGCATTTGCCACCTTGCTCAGCACCTTTACCGCCGGCGATGCGAAACAGACGGCATTGCAATCCGCCGATTTTCATTCCGCAAAAAAGAATGCTGATGCTCCGATAGCCGCGCGAAACACCGAATCAAATACCTTTAAATCGAATGCCGTTAAAGAGGCCTCACAAAAATATGAGAAGACCGCGGCAAAAGCGGCGGCGAAGGCTGAAACCTCCAACACCAATACCGGCAACACCGGCAGCGTTTCAGCGGCCAAGGCGGTAAACAGCGAATCCAACGAATCAAATGAAAACGATGCCGATGCGGACAACGCGGCCAAAACAGAGACGAAGGGCACCGCCGCCCAAGCCGCCAAGGCTCCGCAGAGCGAACAGGCGCCTGATCAAGCACAACCGCCGATGAAGATGGAAGATGTCATTAAAGCGTTAAACCTCAACGATCAGCAGGTGCAGCAGTTGGCGCAGGCGCTCAACATCAGCGCGGCCGATCTGAAGCAGATGCAGATCGCCGTCAAGGCGGACGGGCAGACAGGGGGGGCGCAACTGACCGCCCTGATGGCGGATGGCAAGGAACAGAACCTTTCTGCGATGCTTGGCATGAATTCCGCCGATGGCAAGGCGGCTCCGGCACAGGCGGTCATGGATAAAATCGCGGGCATCCTGAACCTGGACAACAGCCAAAAACAGGACTTTTTCGCGCAACTTAACATTTCCTCCTTTTCATCCAATTCGTCCGACGGTGTCAAGACCGCCAACGGCGACATAGCCCTCAAAAACTCCAACGCAGCCAAACAGGCCGATCAGATACAACCTTCCGCCAACAACGCCACCGCCATCGAGACGGGCAACACCGCGGTACAGAATGCGGCACAACCCGAGAACAACGGCAACGGCGGCAACTCCTTCAACGGAGAGGCGGGCACGCAGATCGCCGCGACAGCACAAAAAGACGGCGCGGTAACGGAACAGTCCCAGAAAACGGATTTCAGCGCCGCCCTCGGCAAAGCGGGCGAAGCCGCCGGCGCCGCCGCCACGCAAGGGACGAAAACCACGGCGGTTCACGCCGCGGCGCAGACGTTGGCGGCTGAAACGGCCAAACCCGACGCCAAGGTTATGAACCAGATCGTGGAAAAGGCGACCATACTCCAGTTCCCCAACGCCACGCAGACCAAGATCAGCCTGAACCCCAAAGAACTCGGCAACGTGGACATAAAGTTGACGATGCACGACTCGTCGGTGACGGCGAGCATCGTGGTGGAAAACAGCGCTGTCAAGCAGGTGGTTGAGCAGAACCTCGACCAGCTCAAGAACGCGCTGCACCAGCAGGGGATCACCGTGGACGAGATGATGGTCTCTGTCGGCCAGCAGAACGGCGGCAACGCGCAGAATTCAAACCAGTCCCAGCGTGAAGCGGCGGCCAACGCCCCCTTCACCGGAACCGCCCAGCGTGCGCCCGAACCCGCGGCCGTCAGCCCGGCGTTCATGCGCCGCCCGATCGGCAACCACCGGGTCAGCGTCACGGCATAAGGAGAAAAACCATGATAGTAAATTCAAGCGCTGAAACCACCGCGACGCCGCAGAAGGCGGCGGCCGGAAGCCTGCTTCCCGGCGGCAAAGCCGCCACTTCCCAGGGAACCTTGAGCAAGGATCAGTTTCTGAAGCTGCTCATCGAACAGTTGAAGCACCAGGATCCGCTCTCCCCGATGCAAAACACCGAGTTCACCTCGCAGATGGCGCAGTTCAGCCAGCTTGAACAGCTCTACAACGTGAACACAAGCCTGGGCACGATGGCGCAAGCAAGCGTTTCCGCAAACAACGCCCAGTCGTTGAGCCTGATCGGCAAGGAAGTGAAAGCGGCCGGCAACAGCATCGAGGTGAAGAACGGCGCCGCAAGCGACATGGCCTTCAACCTGCCGGAAGCCGCCTCCGACGCCTCGGTCACCGTCAGCGACGCGAAGGGCAACGTGGTCGCCACCATCGACGCAGGCGCGAAAGCAAGCGGCGACAACACGGTGGCGTGGGACGGCCGCGACGCGGCGGGCCAGCCGGTGGCCTCGGGCACTTATACCTTCAGCGTGAACGCGCACAACCTGGCGGGGAACAGCATCACCGCCTCCACCTACATGAGGGGCGTCGTGAAATCGGTGAGCATTCAAAACGGGGTGTCATACCTGAACCTCGGCAACAACATAAAGATTCAGTTGGGCGACGTCATGGAGGTCAGCCAGCCAGGCACGGCGACAACCTCCGCGGCGGTAAAGAACTTGGGCATTTTTTCGTATTAAACAAGGAGGCAGATCATGAGTTTAAACAGTGCAATGTATTCCGGGGTCAGCGGCATTATGACGCTGGGCAACGCCATGAACGTGACGGGCGACAACATCGCCAACGTCAACACGGTCGGCTACAAGGGGAGCCGCACGATGTTCTCGGACATCCTGTCCAATTCGCTTTCCAACGGCTCCACCACCATGCAGATGGGGCGCGGCACCTTTTTGAGCGGCGTCACCCCCTCGTGGTCGCAGGGGTCCTTTGAAAGCACCGCCAACGCCACCGACATGGCGCTGCAAGGCTCCGGCTTTTTCATGGTGAAAGACCCCGTCAACAACGCCAAGTTCTACACCCGTTCCGGCCAGTTCACCCTTAACAACCAGGGGCAACTGGTCAACGGCAACGGGATGAACGTGCAGGGGTATCAGGTAACCAGCACCGTGAACGGCGCGGTGAACACCAACGGCCAGATCAGCAACATCAACATCGGCGGCGTGCAGTCGGTGCCCAAGGCCACCACGCAGTTCCGCATCGGCGCGAACCTCAACGCCGCGGCCAGCGCCAACGCCACGTTCGCCACCAGCTTCGACGTGTACAACAACCTCGGCGGCCGCGTGACGCTGACCTACAGCTTCACGAAAAGCCCCCTGGCCCCGCTGACGTGGAACTACACGGTCGCAGCCTCTTCCGGCACGATAACCACCGGCGGCGCGGGCGCCATGACCTTCAACTCCTCCGGCCAGATGGTGACACCGGCGGCAAACCCCGCGCTTTCCATCACCGGCTTCCCCACCGGCGCCGCGCCCCTGACGATGAACTGGACGCTCTTCAACCCGGTTGGCGGCGCGCTTTACGGCGACATCACCAGCTACAACGCCGGATCGACCACGACCTCGATCATCCAGGACGGCTACTCGACCGGCACGCTGAAGGGCCTCTCGGTCGACGGCAAGGGGGTCATCAGCGGCCTCTTCTCCAACGGCCAAACGCAGGCGCTCTACCAGTTGGCGATAGCCGACTTCGCCAGCCCCTGGGGCCTCAGCCGCCAGGGGGGCAGCATGTACGCCGAAACCATGCAGTCGGGCCAGCCGTTGCTGGGCACCGCCGGATCGGGCGGACTGGGCACCGTGCTCGGCAGTTCGCTGGAGCTTTCCAACGTCGACCTCGCCAGCGAGTTCGTGAAAATGATCCAGAACCAGCGCGGCTACCAGGCGAACTCGCGCATCATCACCACGGTGGACGAGATGATGACCGAAGCGGTGAACCTGAAACGGTAAATAAGATAACGTAAATCCCGCCGGTGTTCCGGCGGGAACGTTGAAGGATAACGATGTACATAAGGAGTGTTAGCACGGTCAAGCATTTTTCGCCTCCTTGTTTCGACCGGCGCCTTTAAACACTGCGTCCTGTTCAACCCCCGCCGGGATTAACCCCCCGGCGGGGGCAAAAAATGAGCGGATGAAATTTAGAAGCAAGCGTTTTTGAAATTGGAAGTTAAGAAGGGAACCGCCGTTTTCGCCTCCTTGTTTATACGGCGCGCGTCCTTTTAACTGCGTCAAAATGCCCGGCCGGCAGCCTACCGGCCGGGCGCCCAAATCCCCCCTCTTCCCCTTCCCCCTGTCAGAAGTGAACCACAGAGCAACAGAGACACGGAGAGGACTGTTTGGGGTAATAAACAACGAAAAAAAGATTTTTCTGCCCTGTGCCTCTGCGTCTCTGTGGTTATCTCCATATTCCCCGGTGGGTGCAGGTTCTCAACATATACATCGGCCCGGCGGGCTTGGAGAGTTGCCGCTGGCGCGGCAATGTCACACAGGAATGTGAGACCTGCTTCCCATGGTGGGACACGCATTCTTGCGTGTCATCGGCCCGGCGGGCCGATTGCGATGTCATCCCGCACTTGATGCGGGATCCAGAAACATTATCAAAGCTTCCCCCATCGGCCCGCCGGGCCGACGTTCCCTTGGCGCGGTGCGCCAATGTACCCAATAAATTATGTACCTACCGGGAGGGGGAAAGTTTGGACAATATTTCTGGGTGCCGGGTCAAGCCCGGCATGACAGAGAAGGAATTGGCGCCGCATTGCCAACTGCCTCGATACCCGTTATAATGGGAGCCGTGATAAAGTCGTTTGCCGGCAAAATGACCCGGAAGCTTTTCGAGGAAGGAAAGGCCGAAGGTCATTTACGGGCAATCGAGGCGGCGGCGAAAAGAAAGCTCGCCATGCTTCACTTTGCGCGGCGGCTTGCCGACTTGCGCGTGCCGCCGGGAAACAGGCTGGAAGCCCTTAAAGGCGGCAGAAAAGGACAATTCAGCATCAGGATAAACGACCAATATCGAATCTGCTTTCGTTTTGATGAAGGAGAAGGCAATGCTTACGATGTTGAAATCACCGATTATCATTAAGGAAATGAAGCCATGAGCGGTATTGGATACGCCATTGAACATCCGGGGGCGGTGCTGTGGGAGGAGTACCTTCAGCCGATGGGGATAACCCAAAGCCGCTTCGCGCGGGAGATCGCCATCAGCTTTACGCGAGCCAACGAACTGATAAACGGGAAACGGGGCTTTACGCCCGATACCGCCCTGCGGGTGGCGAAATATCTGGGCACGTCGCCGGAATTCTGGATGAACTGGCAAGCGGCCTACGATCTCCAGCGCGCCCGCAAAGAGCACGCCGGCGACTATCGCAAAATAAAAACCGTCACCGCCGCGTAACCCTCCATCGGCCCGCCGGGCCGATTGTCTTGGTAGGTGCGACATTCCTGTCGCACATTGGCGCAACGCGCCAACCGTGTCGGCCCAATGGGCCGATGTACCCAATGAATTGGGTACCCACCGGGAAAGGCAGGGGCAGGTTTGAAACCTGCCCGTACAGCATCCGGTCCACCAAGAACAAGAAAGGGCCGGCCTGGCGGGCCGCTTTTCTTCGTGGCACGATCCGGCTTTGCCCGAGAGAACGCGGATCGCATATTCAGGGTTATACCCGCAATTGACCTGAAATTCCGACAGTATCCCCGCCCCTTCTTCTTCCCCTCTGCCTGCCGGCACCGCTCCCGGATCGCCACAAAGTATTCTTTCCGCTATACTTTCCCCATTTTCCGCGTTCCTTTTGGTTACATTTAATATGAGGCAATTCGTAGTATAAATAAACCAGCTATTTGACATCTCAAAAAGTAGCATTCCGAGGTACAATCAACATAATCTAAAGAGTCTCTGCTCTTCCTTTGATTTCATCGGAGGTGTCTGATCTTGAACAAATTCAACGTTAAGAAGACAGCGAAAGATGACCTACTGAACATTCCCAACGTACATTCTCATCCGGGAATTCAATTTCCCCTCCTTGTAGAGCCTGTAGCGAACTCGATTACATGCTTATTTGAAAGCCAGCACCACTATAACAACGGGGTGAACGTACTGCATGACAACACCAGCCGGGCAGGTGTTGAAGGCGCCGCTATCCAATTGCTCACGCTGACATCTTTTCCTTCCGAAGTGGTGGCGTATGAGCCTAAACAATAAGCGCCTTGCGGCGCTCATCGGGTGTCTTTTTATAGCCTACGGCGCAATAACGGGATGTGGCCGTAAATTGAAGCCAAATGAAGGCGGCACCGCGTCTTCCGGCGGGGGTGGCTTGCCAAGCGCATATGATTCATCAACGCCATCGGGCACCTCGAATGGCGCGTCATCTTCAAGTAACAATGCCCAGCGGCATGGCTGTCAATACCCATCAAGCGGCAATCCAACATCGTGCGTTGAAAAGGATAATATCGTCAGCCAGGCAAATTGCAATAATTATGAGACGTTCGCTGATTCTTGCCCTTTGACCGGCCTTGTCGCCACATGCTCCATTAAAGATACATATGGCTCTGTCATCAAAATAAATTATGAATATACCGGCACCCTGCAAGACGCTCAACTATACACAACGATTGGAACAGGCGAGACACTTTCTTGCATAGGCCCTTGACGGCAAGACGCAACGCACCTGAGCCGCCTTTTGAGGTACGGGCAGGTTTGAAACCTGCCCGTACAAGCATCCGCCCCGCCGGGAGAAAGGAAAAAGACAAGAGAGCTTTGAAAATATTTCTGGATCCCGGGTCAAGCCCGGGATGACAAAAAGATCAGCGTTTTTCGGCGCGGCGGGCATCCATGATACGTTCGACGCTGCGGATGCCATCGAGGCCGCGCACCGTTTCCAATATCCGTTGCAGGTGATTGAGGTCTTCTATCTCGACCGTGAGATCCAGATCCCCCTCTATCGCGCTGGTGGCGGTGACGGTGGCGGATGCGATATTCGCTTCGCACCCGGCGATGGCGGCGGAGACCCGCGCCAAAATGCCGGGACGGTTGAGGCTCTTAATGAGGATGCGCACCGGGCGGAGCTGCTTTTTCGCGGCGGTCTCCCACCGGGCTTCGAGCAGCCGTTCGGGGTCGGCCTCCAGGGATTTAAGGGAGGGGCAACTTTTGGCGTGGATCACCAAGCCGTGCCCGGCCGAGATGTACCCCAAGATCGGGTCGCCCGGCACGGGGTTGCAGCAGCCGGCGAAGCGGATCAGCATGTCGTGGATATCGCCCACGCGCACCCCCAGGTTTTCGGTCACGCTGGCGATGTAGTTCTTGCGGCGGTTTTCGACCTCGCGCCATTTTTCGGCCGGGAGCAGCTTGTGCAGCACCGTGTAGGCCGATAGCGACGAGATGCCGATACGGTCGAGCATCACCTCGGCGTTTTTGAAACCGAGGGCCACGGCGGCGGCCTCCATCGTTTCTTTCGTCCAAAACGCCTTCAGGTCCAGCCCGTGGCGGCGCAGCTCGTTCTCCACGATCTCGTTCCCCAGCCGCAGCGATTCCACCTTCTGCGCGTTGCGCAGATACCCCTTTATCTTGGCGCGGCCGTGGGAGGTGACGGCGATCTTGAGCCAATCGCGCACCGGGTGCTGCTCGTTCGAGGTGAGCACCTCCACCACGTCGCCGTTGCGCAGCTGGTAGTCGGGCGGCACCGGCTTGCCGTTCACCAGCGCGCCGAGGAAGTGGTTCCCCAACTGGGTGTGGATGCCGTAGGCGAAATCGAGCGGGGTGGCCCCGGCGGGGAGCGCTTTCACCTCCTGCTTCGGGGTGAAGACGTAGACCTCGTTCGGAAAGAGGTCCATCTTGAGCGTGTCGATGAACTCCTCGGAATTGTCGACGCTGAGGCCCAGGTCCAGCAGCCGCTTCACCCAGATGAAATTCTCGTCGTCCTTGGTGGGGGGGCGCTTCCCCTCTTTATAGCGGAAGTGCGCCGCCACGCCGTCTTCGCTGTTGCGGTGCATCTGGCTGGAGCGTATCTGGAATTCCACCCGCCGCCCGGTGTGCGTGAGCACGGTGGTGTGTATGCTCTGGTACATGTTCTCTTTCGGCAGCGCGATATAGTCCTTGAACTTGCCGGGGATCGGCTTCCACTTCGTGTGGACAAGCCCCAGCACCTTGTAGCAGTCGAGCAGGCTGTTGGTGATGATCCGCACGCCGATGAGATCGTATATCTGGTCGAAATCGAGGTTCTGTTCGGTCATCTTGCGGTAGATGCCGTAAAAATGCTTGAAGCGCCACGACACCTGCCCCATGATCTTTTCCATCAGCATCAGGTCGCGCGTTTGGGCGCAGAGGCTGGTGATGAATTTATCCAGCTCCTCCTGCCGCTCTTTCATCAGCCCCTCGATCCGCTTGTACTCGAACGGCATGAGGTACTTGAAGGCTATGTTCTCCAGCTCCACCTTGATCCAGTGCAGGCCCAGGCGGTTGGCCAGCGGGGCGTAGATATCCATCGTCTCCTGCGAGATGAATTTCTGTTTCTGCGGGGGGAGGAAATCGAGCGTCCGCATGTTATGGAGGCGGTCGGCCAGCTTGATGAGCACGACGCGGAGGTCGTTGCTCATGGCCAGGATCATCTTGCGGACGTTTTCGGCCTGCGATTCCTCTTTGCTGGCGAAGGTGAGGCGGCTGAGCTTGGTAAGCCCCTCCACCAGCAGCAGCACCTCCCCGCCGAAGATCGAGCGTATCTGGGCGGGATCGGCTTCGGTATCCTCCAGCGTGTCGTGCATCAGGGCGGCGGCGATGGCGGCGGGATCCATCTTCATTTTGGTGAGGATGAACGCCACCTGCATCGGGTGGCTCATATACGGCTCGCCGGAAAGGCGCACCTGCCCCTTGTGCGCCGCCGAGGCGAACGCGTAGGCCCCCAGTATCTTGTCCACCTCGGCGTCCGGCTGATATTCGCGGACGGCTTCGATGATCTCCTCCAGGTGTATCGCCCGCAGCGCCTGCATCAGATCACCTCTTCAGGCGTACGGGTCAGCCGCCGGGGGGAGGGGCCGTAAAAACAGGCGACCGTGATGTCGCCCGCGCCCCGGTTCACCATCGCGTGCGGGGCCCCTTTGGGGATTTTGACGGCGGCATTCCGCGGGCGGAGCGTTCTGTCGCGGCCGCCGTGGCGGACGACCACCGCGGCGCCGTCCCCTATGCAGATGAGATACTCGTCGTGATGCGGGTGGACGTGGTTTCCCCGCACCGCCCCCGGCTTCAGGGTGGCGATATGGAAATCCTTGAGATTCCCCGCCTTGAGGCGGCTCGCCAACGCCGCCGCCATGGGAAACAGCACCATCCCGCGCGCATCCTTGAAAACGCGCGCTTTTATTATTTGCATCGATTTTTTCGGCATAATTTCTTTCCAAACCCAAAGAGTGTGCATATATAATAGCCGCCATGTTTGGAACACTGGTAAAGAAAATATTCGGCAGCCGCAACGACCGCGAGATCGCGCGGATACGGCAGATCGTTATCCAGATCAACGGGCTGGAGGCGGCCATGCAGGCGCTTTCGGACGGAGAGTTGCGCGGGAAGACCGCCGAATTCCGCCAGCGGATCGCCAACGGCGAGACGGTGGACCAGCTGTTGCCCGAAGCGTTCGCCGTGGTGCGCGAGGCGGGCAAGCGGACGCTGAACATGCGCCACTTCGACGTGCAGCTCGTCGGCGGCATTGTGCTGCACGAGGGGAAAATCTCCGAAATGAAAACCGGCGAAGGCAAAACGCTGGTCGCCACCCTGCCGGTCTACCTCAACGCGCTTCCGGGCAAAGGGGCGCACCTCATCACCGTGAACGATTACCTCGCCCGCCGCGACTCGGAATGGATGGGCAGGATATACAACTTCCTCGGCATGACCGTGGGGGTCATCCAGCACGGGCTGAACGACGGCCAACGCCAGCAGGCCTATAACAGCGACATCACCTACGGCACGAACAACGAGTTCGGCTTCGACTACCTGCGCGACAACATGAAATTCGCCGCCTCGCAGTGCGTGCAACGCGACCTCCATTTCGCCCTCGTGGACGAAGTGGACAGCATCCTCATCGACGAGGCGCGCACGCCGCTCATCATCTCCGGCCCGGCGGAGGAAAGCACCGGCAAATACGCCGCCGTGGACGCGGTCATCCCAAAACTGCTGAAAAAAGACCTCTATTACACACACGATGAAAAGGCGCGCACCGTCACGTTCACCGAAGAGGGCGTGGCCGCCGCCGAAGAGGCGCTGAAGGTCGACAACCTGTACGACCCGCACAACGTGGAGACCCTGCATCACCTCAACCAGGCGATGAAGGCCCACGTCATATTCCACCGCGACGTGGACTATGTGGTGAAAGACGGCGAAGTGCTCATCGTGGACGAGTTCACGGGCCGCCTGATGCCGGGCCGCCGCTACAGCGACGGGCTGCACCAGGCGCTGGAGGCCAAAGAAGGGGTGAAGATCGAGAACGAGAACCAGACGCTCGCCACCATCACCTTCCAGAATTACTTCCGCCTGTACACCAAGCTGGCCGGCATGACCGGCACCGCCGATACCGAAGCGGCCGAATTCGACAACATTTACAAACTGGAAGTCATCTGCATCCCGCCCAACCGCCAGATGGTCCGCATCGACCAGGCGGACCTCGTCTACCGCACCGCGGAGGAGAAATACGACGCCATCATCGATGAGATCGTGGCGACCCACGAAAAGAAGCAGCCGGTGCTGGTGGGCACCATCTCCATCGAAAAATCGGAAAAACTTTCCAACATGCTCAAGCGCAAGGGGGTCAAGCACAACGTGCTCAACGCCAAACAGCACGAACGCGAGGCCGAGATCGTGGCGCAGGCCGGACGCAAGGCGTGGGTGACCATCGCCACCAACATGGCGGGCCGCGGCACCGACATCGTGCTGGGGGGCAATCCCGAAATGCTCGCCAAATCCGAGGGGCTGACCGAGGAATCCGAAGGCTGGGCCGAACGGCTGGCCGAACTGGCCGAAACCTGCGGCGCCGAACGTGAAGACGTGCTCGCCGCGGGGGGCCTTAAGATAATCGGCACCGAGCGGCATGAAAGCCGCCGCATCGACAACCAGCTCCGCGGCCGCTCCGGGCGGCAGGGCGATCCGGGCGAAAGCCGGTTCTACCTCTCGATGGAAGACGACCTGATGCGCATCTTCGGCTCGGAACGGCTTTCCAGCATCATGGAAAAGCTGGGCATGGAAAAAGGCGAACCTATCGAACACGGTATGGTCAGCCGCGCCATCGAAAACGCGCAAAAGCGGGTGGAAGGGCACAACTTCGACATCCGCAAACACCTGCTGGAATACGACGACGTGATGAACAAGCAGCGCGAGACCATCTACGGCCAGCGCCGCCTGATACTGGAAGGGGCCGACCTGCGGGAGGCGCTGCTGGACCTGGCCGACCAGACCGCCGAGGAATTCGTCGCCGAGACGATGAACGAAAAGGCGCATCCCGAAGAGTGGGATCTGGACGGGCTGAAAACGCGCCTCACCACCCACTTCGGAATGACGGCGGAGATCGAAAAAGGGAAATACCTCAAGATCGGCCACGAGGCGCTGGCGTGGGACATCATGCTGCCCGAAGAGGTGCTCAACGCCATCGAAAAGGAGATCGAGAACCTTTACAACGCGAAAGAGGCCGAGCTGGGCGCGGAGCGCTTCAAAGAGCTAAAGCAGTACATCATGCTGAACGTGATCGACCAGCAGTGGAAAGACCACCTGCTGATCATGGATCACCTGAAGGAAGGGATCAACTTCCGCGGCTACGCCCAGAAAAACCCGCTCAACGAATACAAGAAAGAAGGGCACGAACTCTTCGGCGACATGATCGACCGCTTCCGCCGCGAGGTGACCGGCGTGCTGTTCCGCATTCAGGTGGCCGAGGAGCGGAAGGAAGAGCCGCTGGTGCAGCACCGCCCGCCCCCCCAAATGATCGCCAGCCACGGCGCGCCGGGCGAAGAGCCGCATACGGTGAAGCACGACCACGACAAGGTGGGGCGCAATGACCCGTGCCCCTGCGGCAGCGGCAAAAAATACAAGAAGTGCCACGGCGCGGGCCACTAGCCGCGCCTTTCATGTCATGCCGGTCTTGAACCGGCACCCAGAAATACTTTCAAAACTTCTTGGCGCTACGCGCCAATGTACATGCTCTCAGCATGTACCCACCCCGGGGAAAAGAAAGTTTTGAAAATATGTCTGGATCCCGCATCAAGTGCGGGATGACAGCTCTAGATGTCGGCTTCGAAGCCGGCGGCGTTTTCGGTGATGAACTTGAAGCGGGCCTGCACGTCGCGCCCCATCAGGTCGCTGAAGGCCTTGTCGGTCTCTTCCGCATCGACCAGCATCACCTGCAGGAGGGTGCGCTTTGATTTATCCATGGTGGTCTCTTTCAGCACCGTCACCGGCATTTCCCCCAGCCCTTTGAAGCGCGAGACCTCCAGCTTCCGGTTTTTGTGCTTCGCCATCACCTGTTCTTTTTCGGCGTCGTCGGCGGCGTAGATCACCTCGTCCTTGCCCATCGTGATGCGGTAGAGCGGCGGCTGGCTGAGGTAGATGTGGCCGTGATCGATGAGCGGCCTCATGTTGCGGTAAAAGAACGTGAGCAGCAGGGCGCTGATGTGCGCGCCGTCCACGTCGGCGTCGGTCATGATGATGATCTTGCTGTAGCGCAGCTTGTCCAGGTCGAACGCCGCGCCGATGCCGGTGCCGATGCTGAGCATCAGCGCCTGTATTTCGGCGTTGGCCTGCAGCTTGGCGTCGGCCGCGCTTTCGACGTTCAGTATCTTTCCGCGCAGCGGGAGGATGGCCTGCGTTTTGCGGTCGCGGGCCTGCTTGCTGCTGCCGCCGGCGCTGTCGCCTTCCACGATGAACAGTTCGCACTCATCGGGGCTGGCGCTGGAGCAATCGGCCAGCTTGCCCGGCAGCGTGAGGCGGTGCGACACCAGCCCCTTGCGGTGCACCTCTTCCCGCGCGGCGCGGCTGGCCATGCGGGCGCGGGCGGCCAGCTCCACGCGGGCGATGACGGCGTCGGCCACGGTGGGATTTTCCAGCAGGTACTTTTCAAACGCGGGACGGACGGCGCTTTCCACCTGGCCGGCCACTTCCACGTTGTTCAGCTTGTCTTTCGTCTGCCCCTGGAACTGCGGCTGGCCCACCAGCACGCTCAGGATGCAGGTAAGCCCTTCGCGCACGTCGTCCGCCGTGACCGGCGGCGCCTTCCCTTTCGGCAGCTTGCGCTCCATCGCGTCGCGCACGGTCTTCACCAGCGCGCTCCGCAGTCCGGCCTCGTGCGTGCCGCCGTCGCCGGTGGCGATGCTGTTGCAGTAGCTTTCCATGCGGCTTTCGGTTTTCTCGGTCCACTGGAAGGCCGCCTCCACCTTGATGGGGGAGGTTACGCTTACGAAGAACGGGGCGGGCATCACCCCTTTTTGCGCGCCGAGCACCTTGTTGATGTAGTCCAGAATGCCGTTCTCGTAGAAATAGCTCTTGGTTTCCTTGGTACGGCGGTCGGTGACGCTGATCTTCAGCCCCTTGTTGATGAAGGCCTTGGATTCGGCCCGGTCGCAGATGGTCTTGAAATTGAATTTCAGCTTGCCGAATATCTCGTGGTCGGTGACAAAGTGCTGGGACGTTCCGTGCGCGCGCGTCGCCTCGCCTTTCCGCAGCTTGGTTTTCGCGACGCCGCGGCTGAACTCCTGATGCCAGGTGTAGCCATCGCGCTTCACCTCCACCTCCAGCTTTTCGGAGAGCGCGTTCACCACGCTAATGCCGACGCCGTGCAGGCCGCCAGAGGAGGAATAGTTCTTGTTGTGGAACTTGCCCCCGGCGTGCAGCGTGCACATGATGATCTCAAGCGCCGGTTTTTTGAATTTGGGATGCAAGTCGACCGGTATGCCGCGGCCGTCGTCGGAGACCTTCACCGCGTTGTCGGCGGTGATCTCTATCTCGATGTGGGTGGCGTAGCCGTTGATCGCCTCGTCCACCGAGTTGTCGACCGCCTCCCACACCAGATGGTGCAGGCCGGTGCTGTCGGTGCCGCCGATGTACATGCCGGGGCGCACCCGGACCGGCTCCAGCCCTTCCAGTACCGTTATGTCTTCGGCGGTATACTTACCCACGCGCCACCCCTATCAGTTTCTTTTTGCCGGCGCCGCCGTATACGCGGCCGGCTTGCGCCCGCTGCCCCATATCCATGCCGCCCACTTTTTCCACCGCGTCTTTGCCGCCGTCGAACATGAAGGTGAGGGTGTTTGCCTTGTTCACCACTTTGGCGGCGATGATAACGTCCTTTGCGTCCATCTTGATGAGCTTCACCCCGGCGCCGGGGCCGGTGAGAAGCGGAATTTCCTCCACGGGGAAGAGCAGCCCCTTGCCGCCATTGTGGGCGGTATAGAGGTACTGGCCGTCCACCGGCAATACGTCGAACACGGCGTTGTCTTCCTTCACGTTGGCGTATTTGCGGCCCGCCTTGGTGGTTTCGGTAACGGCGGCGCGGGCAAAGCGCAGTCCCATGCCGTTCTCCAGCACCGCCACGTATTCCCCTTTCGGCTCCGCCCCGCTCCGGATGTGGTCGAAGTGATCCACCGCCACCACCCGCTCGCCGTCGCCGAACTTGAAGAAGCTCTGCACCGGCTCGCCGAAGCCGGTGGTGGAGGGGAGGTCGTACGCCTTCACGGTGTACACCTTTCCGGCGGAGGTGAAAAAGCCGATGTGCTCGGCGGTATCGGCCGGCAGCACTTTCAACAGCGCGTCCCCTTCCTTGAAGCGGAGCTGCCCTTCGTTCGGCTCGTTCTTCATCCGCTTCACCCAACCGTTGCGGCTGATGACGACGAAGCACTTCTCATGCTGGATGAAATCGTCGGCGGTGAAAGCCTCTTCCTCCGCCCCCGCTTCCAACCTGGTGCGGCGCTTGTCGCCGTATTCGTTCTTCACGTCGAGCAGCTCTTTTTTCACCAGGCCGCGCAGCTTCACCTTGCTCTTCAGGATGTCCTCTATCATCTCGCGGCGGACCTCCAGCTCGGCGGCCTCCAGCTTGATCTTCTGTATCTCCATCGAGACCAGCGCGGCCAGCCGCAGGTCGAGGATGGCGTTGGCCTGCACCTCGTCCAGCCGGAAGTGCTTCATCAGCCCGGTGCGGGCCTCATCGCGCGTTTTGCTTTTGCGGATGATGGCGATGGCGGCATCGAGGTCCTTCAGCACGGTGGTGAGCGCGCGCAGGATGTGCAGCCGCTCCAGGATATTGTTCAGCTCGTGGCGCAGGCGCTTTTCGGTGGTCTCCACGCGGAAGGCGATGAAGGTAAGCAGCATCTCGGCCAGGCCCATGCGGCGCGGCGCCCCTTTGGGGTCGAGCGCGGTCATGTTGACGGCGAAGTTGTATTCCAGATCGGTGTACTTGTAAAGGAACGCCATGATCTTGGCGATGTCGGAACCGGCCTTCGGTTCCAGCACCACGCGGATGACCTCGGTGCTTTCGTCGCGCACGTCGGCCAGCTGCGGCAGCTTCTTTTCGATGATGAGACCGGCGATCTTTTCCACCAGCTTCGCCTTGTTCACGGTGTAGGGGATGCTGGTGATGACGATCTGCTGCTTGCCGCGCTTGGCGTCCTCCACCTCGTACTCGCCGCGGATGCGGATGGAGCCGCGCCCCTCTTCGTAGATGGCGCGCAGCTCTTTTTTGGTGGCCAGCATCGTCGCGCCGGTGGGGAAATCCGGCCCCTTGATGTATTTTTGCAGTGCGGCGGTGTTGAGTCCGGCGTCGTCGATAAGCGCCACGAGGGCGTCTATCACCTCGTTCATGTTGTGCGGCGGGATGTTCGTCGCCATGCCGACCGCAATGCCGGAACTTCCGTTCACCAGCAGGTTGGGGAAACGGCTGGGCAAAAAGACCGGCTCTTCCAACGTGGCGTCGTAGTTGGGGCGGAACGGCACCGTATCCTGCTCTATCTCCTTCAGCAGCTCCATCGCCAGCGGGCGGAGGCGCGCCTCGGTGTAACGCATGGCGGCGGCGGAATCGCCGTCGATGGAGCCGAAATTCCCCTGCCCGTCGATAAGCGGATAGCGGAGCGAGAAATCCTGCGCGAGGCGGACGAGCGTATCGTACGCGGCCTGGTCGCCGTGCGGGTGGTATTTGCCCAACACCTCGCCGACGATGGCGGCGGATTTGCGGTAACGGTTTTCGGGCGTGAGGCGCATCCGGTACATGGCGTAGAGGATGCGTCGGTGAACCGGCTTGAGGCCGTCGCGCACATCCGGCAGGGCGCGGGCGGCGATGGTGCTAACGGCGTAGCTGAGGAAGCGCTGGCGCAGTTCGCCTTTGAGATCGGTATGCTGTATATCGTCGCCTGCTCCGCCCGCGAGCGCAAGTTGTTGTTTCTTACTCATTGGAGAAAAGAAATAACAGATTTCGCCTTAAAATGGAAGCGGTATAAATAGATATATGCGAATTAATGTGTTTTTATTGGTTGAATTCGTCTCCTTGCTTGGTGGGTACCCAATTCTTTATTGGTGGGTACCCAATTCATTGGGTACATCATGCCACAAGGCAGGACTTTCCCCTTGGCGCTGGCGCGCCAACGTACACATTAAAATGTGTACCTACCCGGAAAAGCCCCTCTCTTGGTCTCGGTGGGACGGACACTCCTGTCCGTCATCGGCTCGCAGGGCCGACTCTCTATTGGCGCTGGCGCGCCAACGTACACATTAAAATGTGTACCCACCGGCATCAAGGCAACATATTTTCATTTACAATCAGCCACGGGTAATCTTGCGGCCTTTCCGCAAGACCGGCACGAACCGCATTCCCCCGTATATACTCATATTTATCCAGCCATTCATCTTCATTCCGCACTATCCTGTCGTAGGACTCCTTCTGCCAGCAAGAACCGGTACGCTTGAGCAATCTGTTGACCGGGTGCGATGTTTTGCCTTTTATGGTTTTTAGAATGCCGGTCAGCGAATAAAATAACCCTGCCGCTTTCTCCAGCGGTCTTATCAAAAGATGTATGTGATCGGGCATAATAACGCCTATTGAAACATCGTACTTGCTCCGCGCACCTTCAAGTACCGCCAATCGAACAATGTCACGCCCCGCCTCCGGCAACAAAAATCCTTTTGTGCGGAAGGTGACAAAGTACCACATGCCCCCTTGCTGCCAATGAGGGAGCTTCCGGTGGGTGATCGTTACATCGGTTGCGGTAATGTTCCGCTTCGGCATAAGCCGATGATAACATTTCTTCCCTGCTCGGTGGGTATCCAATTTTTTATTAGGTGGGTACCCAATTCATTGGGTATATCGGCCCAACGGGCCGACTCTCTCTTGGCGCGTTGCGCCAATGTACACAATAAATTGTGTACCTACCCGGATGCTCGGTGGGTACCCATTTTAATGGGTACTTCGGCCCAACGGGCCGACTCTCTCTTGGCGCGTTGCGCCAATGTACACAATAAATTGTGTACCTACCCGGATGCTCGGTGGGTACCTATTTTAATGGGTACTTCGGCCCAACGGGCCGACTCTCTCTTGGCGCTTTGCGCCAATGTACACAATAAATTGTGTACCTACCCGGATGCTCGGTGGGTACCCATTTTAATGGGTACATTGGCGCAAAGCGCCAAGAAGGTGTCATACCTGACGGCATGATGTACACAATAAATTGTGTACCTACCGGGGAAGCGGGAATAAAAAAAGGGGCTTGGGTTGAACCCAAGCCCCTTGTATGACGAATTAAGCGTTCTGGTTAGAACACGTATTCGAGCATTACGATCATCTTGCTTTCGAACGGCTTCGCATCGCCGGAGGCGTTGCAGACGTCGATGGTCAGGTCGACGTTCTGAGCAACCGCCCACCAGCCGCCGATGAAGGTGGCGGTGTAAGCATTGCGGGTAGCCGCGCCGTTGTCAAACGAACCGAAGCCAGCTTTCAAACCGGCATGGTGGGTGATGCCGAGTTCGGCGCCAACGCTGAAACCTTTGTTGTCTTTGCCGGTTGCGTTGTAGATCGACTGCGCATCGCTCTTGACGGTTGCGTAGTTGGCGATCACTTCCAGGCTCATGCCGGCAACCGGCATCTGGAGCTGGCCATCGACCATCATCGAGTCGGACGCAATTTCGGTGTCGGTGCCGGCCGCGGTGCCGGGGAAATTGCGGATCTTGGTTTTGCCGCTGGTCAAGGACACGCCAACCGCCAAGTCCATATCGCCGATCTTCGGGGTGATCGCGGCGCGGATGTAGTTGGAAAGGTTGAAGCCGACGTCGTAGTTACCACCGGTTGCGGTACCGCTGAAAGAGGATGCCGCCGGAGCAAAGAGGGAGACGTTCACGAAGAACATGTCGCTGCCGGCGAAGAAGCCAAGGCCCTGCGCACCGTTGTTCCACGGACCGTTCATCGCGGCGCGGGGGTGCCACTGGGTGACTTCGTAACCGAACTGATTCCGCTGGTTACCGGTCTGGAAGAGCTCCATACCGTACGCCGGGCCGGCATCAGCAGTCGAGAACACGGTCAAACCGCCGCGTACCCCGCCAAAGTCTTTGGAGAAGACGAACTTGTTGTTCGGCATATGGCCGTCGCCGGAGAATTCGTTCAACGCGCCCATGTTTTCGCCAACGCGGCCGCCGATCAGGATCGCCGCCTCGTCGGGGATGTTCCACTCGCCGTACTTTTTGCCGGTTGCTTCGGGGCTCTGGTTGACGAGGCGGATTTTCACGACCACCGCGGCGTTGAGAACCGGGGGAAGGGAAAGGCCGTCATCCTGGATAAGATCCTGCGCGGCCTGGGTAAAGCCGCCCAGTTTGAAATCGCGGCCGAAAGCGTTGAGCTTCGGGATGTGCTGGTAATGGCACGAGTAGCAGGGCACGCCGACCTGGCGCGCGAAGGCCGGAACGGCTTCCGCTTTGGTGGGGGCCACGATCGCGCCAACAAGGGCAACCGCCGCCGCAAGGAACAACATTGAAAACTTCTTCATTTAAAAACCTCCTCGAATAATTCCTGTCTAAGGATTAACCACTGTTTAATGCGCCTGTTTGTTCTTCAGTTTTCCGGCTGGCCCAGGCTTGCCGCACCGCAACAACGCCCACCTCCTTATTGCTTCAATTTTTTTTTACTGTTGCTTTTAAGGCTCCCTCTCCCTTTAACAATCGGCACACCGCGCTTGGCGCAACGTGCCAGTTGGTAACTAAACCGCAAACTTGAGCGATACTACCAAAATTACCAAGGCCCTGTCAACTTTTTAAGGGGCTTGCATAATCCAATCCGTTACCCAAAAGTGGCAGGCCGTTCAAAGGCTTTATTCCCCCCCGGGAATCAAAGCCAAGCCATCCGGGGCGGATACCCGTTTTTGCGGCATCCGGCATGGGGATAAACTTCCCTTTTTCGTGCGCCCTCACCCCTTTAGGCCATGCACACGGGTGCAGTATACCGTAATTACCGTCAAAACCGCATGAAAAAACTTTGGGGTGGTTAAAGGGGGCAGCAAACCACAGAGCCACAAAGACACAGAGAAATCTGTTTAGTAAAGGCACAATAAAATATGGCAAGAGGCTTGTTTTGCAACTCTGTGTCTCTGAGCCTCTGTGGTCATATCCATACACAGAAATGCCGCAAGGCATGACCCCTCTTGGCGCTAACGCGCCAATGTACACAATGAATTGTGTACCTACCCGGAAAAGACCAGCCGGATGCTTGGTGGGTACCCAATTTATTGGGTACATCGGCCCGCAGGGCCGACTCTCTCTTGGCGCTGGCGCGGCAAATCGGCGACAGAGTGTCGCCGCTACCTGGGGGAGAGGGTATAGTACGGGGATGTTTGAAGGGAAGGGCTACCGGCGGATACTGGCGGAACTGTACGGGATGCAGCGGTTTGGCATACGCCCGGCGCTGGCCCCCACCGTGAAATTCCTGCGCGCGCTGGGAAACCCCCACAAGAAGCTCCGCTGTTTCCATGTGGCGGGCACCAACGGCAAAGGCTCGACCACCGCGATGACCGCCGCCTCGCTTGCGGCGGCGGGGTACAAAACCGGCGCGTATTACAGCCCGCATGTGAGCGATTTCCGCGAGCGGTTCCTGATAAACGGCGCGTTCGTCCCGCGAAAAGAGATTTATGAAACGCTGCGATGGATGGGGGAGGCTTATGACGCGGCCCTGAAAGGGGGGGACGCCCCGCGATACCTCACCTTTTTCGAGTGGAGCACCGCGCTGGCCTTTTGCCTTTTCGCCCGCGCCAAGGTGGATGTGGCGGTGCTGGAAACGGGGATGGGGGGACGGTTCGACGCCACCAACGTGGTAAGGCCGGAGGTATCGGTCATCACCAACATTTCGCTGGAGCACACGGCGATACTGGGAACCAGCGTGGCGGAAATCGCGGCGGAAAAGGCGGGGATCATAAAAAAGGGCCGGCCGGTTGTCTGCTGCGGCACGGATGCGGCGGCGAACCGGGTTATCGCGGCGGCGGCGCGGACGAAAAAATCGGCCGCGCTGTTCATCGGGCGGGATTTCACGGTATCGGGCCGTGGCCTGTTCACCGCCGCCGACGGTACGCGGCTGCGCCTCGCGCCCGCGATGCGCGGAACGTTCCAACTGCGCAATGCGGCGCTGGCCGCGCAGGCGTTGCTGGCCCAAGAACGGTTTGCGGTAACGCCGGAGCAGATCGAACGGGGCGTGGCGGCGGCGCGGCTGCCGGGGCGCTTCGAGATGGCGCGGCGCGGCGGCAAAACGGTCATCTACGATGTGGCGCACAACCCCGCCGCGATGAAGGAATTGGCCAAGAATCTGCGCGCCAGCGGAATAAAAAAATGCGCGTTCCTGCTGGGCATACTGGACGACAAGGATTTTTCCGCCATGCTGAAGATACTCAAGCCGCTGGCCACGGCGGTTTACTGCATCAAGCCGGACGCCAAGCGGGGGCTGGACGCCGGACGGCTGGCCGCCGCCGCGCGCACGATGGGGATCGACGCAGTTGCGGGCGCGCCGCGGACGCCGCCTTCCATACTCTGCGTGACCGGCAGCTTCACCACGGTGGAAGCGGGAAAGAAACTCTTCGCGCGGTAGATGCATTCCTGCCGCAAAATCCGCCTCCCTTTGTCATCCCGGCCTTGAGCCGGGATCCAGAAATATTTTCAAAGCTTTCTCCATCGGCCCGGTGGGCCGACACTCTTCAGCGGCAGGCGTGCCAATTTAAGAAAGCTTTGATAATGTGTCTGGATTCCCGCCTACGCGGGAATGACAGGGATGGGGAGATCAGTAATCCAGCGAGGCGAGGCGGTGGGAGAGCGTAAGCGGAATGAGGATTTTGCGGTTTTTACGGTCGATAAAAAGCGAGCCGGGGGTTTTGAGCTTTTCCTTCAGCACCCGTTTCGGCCCCTGCCCCAGATCATCCATCCGCACCACCTTGCCGCGCGTGAAACTGACCGCATAGACGCGCCCATCACCGTCGATATCCATGCCGACAAGGTTGCGGAAATCGGCCTTGATGAATTTCGGGTTCACTTTCCCCGCCATGTCGATGCCGCCGATGTAACCGTTGGCGAGGGTGACAAGGAATTTATCCAGCTGCGGGCTGTAAGCGATGGCGCTGGGGGAATCGAGTTCCCTGCCGGTGGCAAAGACCGACACCTCGTTGTTATTCGCCGGGTCGATGATGAATATCTTCGAGCCGATGGTATCGCACACATAGATGCGCCCCTGGGGGCCGCGCGCCATATCGGCCAGGTATTTCGCCCCCTGCGGGGCGAGATCGACCGAGGCCAGAAGCGCGCCGCTGTTCTTATCCGCCACCACCACACGGTCTATATCGGAGATGTACAGGCGGTCGCCGTCTATCAGCAGCCCCTTGGGGGCGTGAAGCTTGAAACCCCCTTTTCCCCCCTGGATGAATTTAAGCTCCGCCAGCGTGCCGTCCGGGTTGAGCCGGGTGATAAAACCGCGATTCCCCTTTGAGAGTTGGCGGCCGTTCAGATTGGCGATGAAATAGGTTCCGGCCGTTTCGTCCTTGATGAAGCCGCGGGGAAAGGAAAGCCCTTTGATGTGGAACTCGTCAGGCGCAGATACTGCCGGAACGGGGGACGGCTCCGATTTATCTTGACCCGCGCCGTGGGCGGACAGGGGCGTAAAAGCGAGGAATAATAACAGGAGGGCCGATTGCGCCCTTACTCCCATATGCCAAAATAGCCCACGCGGGTATCGGCGAACCGCGGCTCCGCCGGTTCCCGTTCCTGATCCGGGGCGGATGCGGCAAGCGCGAAGCCTCCCCGCATACGGATCTCCATTTCCAGCGCGTTCATTTCGCGGGTCAAATCCTTGAGGGCCATATCCATGTCCATGCATAACCTCCTGTACATATCGCTATTCAAGGGCAAGTTCAATCTTTTTTCCGCCGGCGGCCGTCAGGGTGATGCCCGATTCGCCGATGGCGGCCACGCGGCAGCCGCCCAGGCGGCCGCCGATATTGAGCAGGACGCTTTCACCGCCGGGTTCGCGCAGCAGCGCAGCCCGCTTATCGGGGTCGTTGTGGAACACAATGCCGTCGAGCACGAACACCGGCGCGGGGGCCGCCTGTACGCGATGGCGGACAGGCGGCTCGATCCCGGCTGGTTCTTTTCGGGTAACGGGGAAGGATAAATCGGGGCCGGCCGTTGTTCGGGGTGAAATCTCTCCTTTTTCACCCAGCGGTCCGGCCCCTTGCTCCTTCATCGGATAGGTGGCGGCGTCAGGCGGCTCCTCGTGCGCGGATAGTTGGACACCATTCCGCATCTCCTCTCCGCCATAGCGCGCCTTATCCTTGGATTCAACGGCGGTGGACACAGTACCCGCCGCATCGTTCATTGTCATCGCTTCCGCGGTTTCCGCGCGGAGCGGATTTGGCCCCGCCGATACCGCCGCGAAACAAAAACCGCCGGCGAATGCGGCCAGAGCGGCCACCGCCATCAGCCCGGAATAGCGGCCATGGAAAAAGCCGTCTGCCGGGGCGGCGGTATTCTCCGCCGCGCGGCGGTCGACACCCGCCATGCGGGCCGGTGCGGGCTTTTCCCGCTCCACCTTGCGCAAGGCATCCAGAATAATGCTCACCGGCTATCCCTTCTCCGCCATTACGACAGCGAGATGTGGGGAGTTTTATATTCGGGCAGCAGGCCGTAGATAAGCATCTTGGTGGTATCGCCCACCTGCCCGTCCGGCGGCAACCGGTTGTCGGTCTGGAAGATCAGCACCGAGCGCTCGGTCTTGGGGCCGTAGCTGCCGGTGACCCCCTCCGTGTCGCCGATATAGCCGAGGCGGGCGAGGTTTTTTTGCAGCCAAACGACCGCATCCCCTTTGTGGCCGCGCTTTATCTGTTCCGGCAACCGTTCGTGGTCTTTCCAGAAGATATGCACCTGGCCGGTCCAATGTTTCAGCAGCCACTCCTTCGACGCATACGTGCCGCCTGATGTGTGGCTGTAGTATTCATCGCCGATGACCTCCACCAACGGCATGAAGCCGCTTTTCTTGCCGTCGCTCACTTCCAGCACCGCCGGATAATTGATGGCCCGCAGCTGGGTGATGTCCATTTTTGCCGTGAAACACTTGAGGCCGCGCTTTTCGGCGATCTGCGAATAGCCGAGTTGTTTATCTTCGGCGGAAAGCGGCGTCTCGTCCCCCCAGCGCGCCAGCACCCGTTCGGCGGCTGCGGCGCGGGCGTCCTCGCCCGTGTATTCGTCGATCTTGGCTAGAGCTGTTGCGGCGGCCGATGGCACCGACCCCTGCGCCAGCGGAAACACCGGCGCGGCCGCAACATCGGCTTCCGGCGCGAATTGACGGTTTTCGCTTTGCGCGCCGATTGCGGCATGGCGGACTTCCAGCGCGGTTGGTCGCACGGCGCCATGTGGCCCCTTGGATGTGGCCTCGGCGGAGTACACCCCCGAAAAAGCGCCGGTGGCGGTTAACGCGGCGATAGCGCCCATCACCAGACCGGCGGCCAACGCCGAGGTGAGCTTCGCCACCCATCCGTGCCGCGCGGACCTGCCGCCCAGCTCGGCGATGCATTTGCGCAGGATGCGAGGGGTGACCTGCCTGCTCCCGCTTGCGTAGGCGGCCAGCAGGGCGCGGTCGCACACCACATTGATCAGGCGGGGAACACCTCTGGAAAAGCGGTAGATCTCCTTGACCGCCCGCTGGTTGAAAACTTCCGTCCGCGCGCAACCGGCGACCCGGAGGCGGTGTTTCACATACTGCGCCGTCTCTTCATGATCGAGCGGGTGGAGGCGGCTCCAGACGCTTATCCGCTGCTTGAGCTGGCGGAGCGATTCCCCTTCCAGCATGTGCGCCAGCTCGGGCTGCCCCACCAGAATGATCTGCAGCAGTTTTTCGGTGTCCGTCTCGAGGTTGGAAAGCAGCCGCACCTGTTCCAGTACCGACGGGGAGAGGTTTTGCGCCTCATCCACCACCAGAATAACCTGTCCGCCGGCCTTCCGCCGCTCCAGCAGGTAAGCGTACAGCACATCCTGCAAGGCTTTCCGGGTGGCCAGCCGGTATTCAATGCCAAGCTCCTTGTTGAAGCTCTTCAGCAGCTCAATGTCGTCCAGATTCGGGTTGAAGATGAACGCCACGCTGCACGTTTCGGGGAGTTTGCCCAGGAACGCGCGGCAGATGGTGGTTTTGCCGGTTCCCACCTCGCCGACCAGCGCCGAAAAGCCGACGTGCTCCTTGACGCTATAGAGAAGCTGCGCGTAGCTCTCTTTGTGGCAGGCCCCCAGATAAAGGAACTTGGGGTCGGGCGTCAGGTTGAACGGCTTTTCATTCAGGCCAAAATACTTCGTATACATATTTTTAAATGGTTTCCCCTATTTGAAGGGGTGAAAGAGCAAATGATGTGCCAAGTTAAAAAAGTGCGCGTATCGCAATGATTTATTTGACTTATGGATACTGACAACGCCGTCGCCAACCCCTCTTTTTTGGATTTCCATGTTTGGAACCTCAAAAATTCGAGGCTGGACGGCCGCCTCTACCCGGGAAGCTCGGTGGGTACCCAATTAATTGGGTACCCACCGGGGGAATGTCTGCTATTTATCCCTGTTCTTCCTTGGAATTAGCAATAAAATACTCCCTGAGTCCTTCCCATGCCTCCTCATCATCGGATTTCCAGGTTGGGGGCTTGCTTTTAAAATCAATGCTAAAATTTAATTTTTTACTAGATGACCAATTCATAGCAACAAGAACGATGAATAAAAACATCAAAAAAATTATACCAGGTATAACATCGCTATAAGACACAGCCCAAAGAGAAGGAATTACATCAAACAGGAAAAACAAGCCGAATAAAAGATTTCCCGGTATGCGAATCCACCGAGGAAGCCAGGACTCCTTCTTCGTCTCCGCAGTTCCCGCAATAGAATAGCGGTTCCAGTTGTAAAGCAAGTCTGAGAGTTGGCCGGATTTATTCCAGCTTATTTTTGCCGCTTTTATGTCTTCCAGGAATCTTTGTATGCTTGGATGTATCCATTCATTTGCCGCTCCGCATTTGGGACACGCATTGGCAGTTGTGGCTATCTCGTTATTACATGCGAGGCAATTTATTAATTCCGCCACAAGCAAATCTCCTCTCCATTTTTATCGATCAATCTCATTTTTCTCAACACTCGCCCGCCTTGCGCATACGTTCACATTTAAAGTGGGACTACGTCATGGTTCTTCGTACCCATATAAAACGCGGTCAACAGTTTTGAGATTAAACTCCGTTACTTTAGTCTGAATATTCACGAGGCTTGCGCAGAACCAGGCATAGTCCCCATCGTTTTTTAATTCTTCGGTCTTTCCTTTGATTTTCTCGACTAACCCTTCGCTTGTAACGATATTCCATGCCGAGTTATAGGCATACTTGTCAAAAATAGGAAATGCTTCCGGAAAATGAAAGTGCAGGTACTTTGAAACAAATGATGTCGGCTTGCGGTGTAACAACTTTTCGCAACAGTCCGTAACCACCTTGTGGGTAGAGACTATTAACCCCAGAGAGTCTGCATTAAATTTGGCATTTGCCACTTTTTGCAATTTATCATCGACTTTTTCTTTTACTAAGCCGTCTGCTATTGTTCCTTCCGGGTCTCCCCCGGCGAATTTGAGATTCGCTCGGTACATGCGGTTAACCAGCACAACTTTCGCGTAGACAATGTCCGCGTCAACGTGGGTGATGTTGTTTTTTATATGCTCGTAAATCAGGCCGTCAAAAGGATAATTTTGTTTTTCTTTGTACTTTTTGTACCCTTTAACAAAACTTGCAATATTCACACGTTAATCCTCCAATGAGAGCGTCTAAAAGGTGCCAAGCCTTCGTTATTTGTCCGGATCATTCTGGTACTTCCCTGGGTCCATGGTCTTGGAAGGGAACATTTTTTGGCAATCTTCCAAGGAAACCTTATTGACGAAGCAACATCGCTCCACATCCCCTATATTCTGCCAACATCTTAATATCTCAGGTTTTCTTGAATCATCACAGCCCTGCAACGAAATGGACATAACAATTAATATCAAGATCGTAATTCTGGACATAGCTCACCTCCTATTTCACTTGGGACTTGGGAGGGTGACATCCAGTGTAATCTGGCATATTCAAATCCAATTGAAAGCCAATAACCTGCCATTTTTGTATGGTTTTTTTGGTGTTTCTCTTTTTCTTGCATATTCCCCTCTCCTTAACCTGCTATTCAGCGTCTTCCCCATAGGGAAAATATTATGCTAATGCATTGGGGGGGGGGGGGG
>JAHFEJ010000059.1:0-5075 GCA_023248535.1 Nitrospinales bacterium
GATATCTTCGGCGGAAAGCCCCTCTTGGCTCAGCAGACGCCCCACCAGCTCTTTTGATGCGGCGGCGACCAGCGAAGGCAGGCGCGGCGTTATCCGGTTATACAACCCGCCGTTGCGGTATTCGAAGCGGACCGCTTCCCGCTCTTTGGGGAGATAGGCCGAGGCGCTAACGCCGACCAGCGTTCCGGTTGGGCGCGTCCAAAGAACAGCCGCGGCGGCGCCATCGCCAAAAAGCGCGTTCGAGACGATGAGGCTGGGATCGTTCCCCATCTGAAAAGCGGCGGTGCATACCTCCACCGAAACGCTGAGCACCGCTCCCCTCTTTGCGGCATGAAGGATGCCGGAGGCCACTTCAATATTAGGCACCGCGCCACCGCATCCGCTGCCCACCAAGTCGTAGGCGCGGACGGAGCGCGGAAGGCCAAGCCGCTCGATAAGATAGGTGGCGATGCCGGGGCAAAGGTAGCCGGTGCATGTGTTCACCACCACGCCGGTCAGCTCGGCGGGGGAGATGCCGGCGGCGGCCATCGCCTTTTGCGCGGCCTGCACGGAGAGTTCCACGCTCCATCGCTCGAACCGGGCCATGCGCGCGTCGTGATCCTCACTCAGCAAGATAGAGGTGTCGTCGAAGGCAAAGTGACGCCGCCCCACGCTGGGATGCTCCATCACCTTGTCCAAGGTGGCGCGTCCTTTGGCGGTCAACGTGTGGCCAAAGCGGACGGAAAGGAACTCTTTCACCTCCGCTTGGGTAAGCGATAAAGGAGGAAGGGCGGTGCCGATGCCGCCGATGCGAATCTCGATGGTGTCATTCATGTTGCGTTCATCTTTCAGGGGCGGAAGCTCAAAGCGCCGAGTCCGCGTTTCATCATGGGGGAATACTGCCATAGCGGCGGCCGCAAGCCAATCAATCCGCCTATTTTCATTAAGTGAGGCGCGAAGCGGGGAAGCCGCTCCCCCGCGATATGGAATTGCGGATTGCGCCGCGCCACATCTTCAACCATTCCCAGCATGGCGGGAAGCGGGATAGCGGGGGAGCAGTAAAAGGCCGGCTCCAGCATCTCCTCCGGCGTGGCGGTCAGCAGACCTTCGGCCCGCGCTGTTTGCTCCAGCGGTGTGCCGGGATAGAGGCGGATGCCGCAGGTGACGTATGCCAGGTCGCCGGGACGCATTGCCTTCTCTGCGAAGGCAAGCGTCTGCCGCACGGTATCTTCGGTCTCCCCCGGTCCCCCCAGCATGAAGAGCCACATGCAGCGGATGCCGTGCCGCGCCACCGCTTCCGCCGCTTCATGCACCTCTTTCGCGCCGTACCCTTTGTTCAGGCCGCGCAGTACACCATCCGATGCGCTTTCCACCGTTACGCCGATGGCGTTAAACCCCGCCCGCTCCATCTCTGTCAGTAATTCATCGTCCAGAAAAAGAGGGTTCAGTTCCAAACACTGAAACCGCGCCCGGTTGCGCAGCGGCGCAATGGCGCGGCAGACGGCGATGGCATGTTCCTTCGGGAAATTAAAAACGTCGTCGACGAACTCGAAATCGCGGAACCCCCGCGTGATCCCCTTTTCGATGGCGCGGGCCACCTCGGCGGGGCCGCGCGTTTTCACCTTTTTTCCGTTGATCGACCCATAAGTGCAATAGGCGCAGGTGAATCCGCAGCCGCTTTTGGTTACAACCGGCACGCTCGCCATCGCCGCGCGGTAGCGGGAAATATCCACCCACCTTCCGAAATCGGGGATGATGAAAGCGTTGTTTTCCGTGTTAGTGGAACCGGGCAAAACCGCCGGTGATCCCGCGTTGTTTCCGCCGCGCTCTATCCGTTCCAACAGGGCGGTAAAGCCGTCTCCGGCCCCGCCAGTAATGGCAAAATCAGCCCTGCTGCGGTGAAACAGTTCCTTGGGCATCACCCCCACCGCCGCGCCGCCGATGATGACCGGCGCGGGGGAAAGGCTCCGTATCCTTTGCACCATGCCGGGAAGGAAATCGATGTACGAGGTGGCGGAGGCCATCGCGTTGTTATCGATGTTGCGCAAGGAGATGCAAACGGCCCCCGGAGATGACCGGGCGATGGCGCGGTCAAGCGCCGCATCCGGATTTTTTTCGAACATCAGGTCAAGCATCGTCACGTTGTGTCCGGCCGACGCGGCCACTTCGGCGGCGATGCATGCGCCCGCCGGCATCACCGGCAGCGGCGTGCGCGCCCGGTTGGCGCTGATAAAAAGGATGTTCATTTACTTCCAGAACCTTCCGGTTTCCAGTTCCTCCGTCAGATCGGCGTAGAGTTTCAGCGTTTCATGCCGGAACGCGGGGTCGACTTTCACATGCCTTTCCGCCACGGTGTGGCAGTGGCGGCAGGAGCCGCAATCAACATCGGCACAACGCTGTTTTTTGAAACGCTCGATGAACCCATCCATTTCCGCGTTCTCTATCACCACCGGCGGCGCCCCTTCCAGCGACGAGAGCATCCCCTGCATTTCGCCGATCTTCCGCAGCTTGTTCATCTTCAGCGGATTCACCGCAAAGGGGCGCAGGAGATAGCGCAAAAAGCGCGCCGCTTTGGTGGCGTTCCCGATACCGGCATCCTTGTGGCCGTACGGCTGCACCAGGTCCAGCAGATTGCCATCGTACTTCCCTTCGGCATACGCCTTCACCCGCAGCGCCAGCAGCCACGTGGGAGACATCCGCTCGACGATCTTGAAGTTTTCATAACCCAGCGCCCGGTAGTGCGTCAGATCCTCCGGCCGTATCCAGCTGGCGCGGATGAAGTTCACCGGGTTGGCCAACTTGTCGCCGGTGCAACGCACCATGCAGTAATCGACATAAAACCCCTTGCTCTTGTGTTTGGATTGCGATGCGTGCGACAACATGTTCATGTGGGTGCCGGACATGGCGCAGGAGTAAAAGCAGTGGTTGTTCACCAACAGCTGCAGATCGCAACTGACGGCGCGGCGCATTTCCGCCAGCAGCTCAAAGTCGCGGTTTACGGCGATGTCCTCCAGGCAGATGCAGTCGGCCCCTTCGCCCTCCCAGAATTTCGCCCGTTGCACGGTATTCACGGCGGCAAAGACGCCGATGCGTGTTTGAAACGGGTATCCCTTCTTCACCATCTTCAACAGCAGCGGATGATTCAGCGTAACCGCGTCGACGCCGATGGCCGCCAGCCAGTCGAGCAGTTCCCGGATGGCCCGCTGGCCGCCGCGGGTGGATTCCATGTTCTCCAGGCACGAGGCGTTGATGAGATAGTTGAAGCCCATCCCGGCCTCGTGCACTTTCTTCACGTACTTTTCCAGCTTGCGCTTGCCGGTGGACGGCAGGGTGAAGGAAGCCCGCCCGCCACCGATGATATCGGCGGTGGTCTTGCCGTACAGCTCGTAGACCGGGAATCCCTTAAGCGCGCCGATCAATGCGGGATCGAAGTTGCAGGCTACGCTCAGTTTCATGGTTATTGCTTTGCCGGCGCGGCTTGAGCCGCCTTGAAAAGCGGCGCGGGAAGCGCAAGGCTGAAGATCACATCGGCCGTTTTCTCCACGCGGAACACAAACACCGATGGATCCGCAATGTTGAAATCTTTTATGAACGCCACCGGTACCGACCCGGTGACCAGCGCCCCTTTGTCTGTCCGTTTTACCGTTACCGGTATGGCGGTATCATGCGTGACGCCGTGGATGGTCAGTCTCCCCTTGATGGTGACGGAAAAGCTGTTTTCGCTGGCCGGCATCGGCGGCAGGCCGTCCACTACGTTCATTTCAAAGATGATGTTGGGATACTTATCCGCTTCCAGGCATTCGGTATGCATCTTCTCGTCGCGGTTTCCATTCCCCGTTTCGAGTCCTTTGGCCGGGATCGTTACCAGCGCCGTCACCTCTCCTTGCGTTCCGGCATCGGGGATGTTCACCTTCACGGTGAACAGTTTCGCGTTGCCATGCACCATATGCAAGGTGGAATCGAGCTTGAAACCGATGGCGCCATCGGCCGGTGTGAGGGTGTACTCGGCGGCGCCCGCCGTAACCGGGGCCACTGTGATGAGAGCGGCGCACACGAGATGGCGGAGCATGGAGTTCATGGCAGTTCTCCTTTCGATTCCGGGCGGAATTCCGTTACGAACATCACGGCAGGCAATATTAGCAGGTCGCACAGCAGGGCGAAAGCGATGGCCAGCGCCGCAAGGATACCGAAGTGACGCGTCGGGAGGAAGCCGGAAAAGGAAAATACGGCGAACCCCGCCGTGAGAATGACGGCGGTATAGAAGATCGCGGCTCCCGTGCTGTCGAACGCCTCCCACAGGATTTCCGTCAGGTTCTCCTTGTGACGGTGCGCTTTTATCTGGTAGAGGAAGTGGGCGGTGTCATCCACCGCGATCCCCAACAAGACGCTGGCGATCATGATGTTGCCGATATCGAACTTGATGCCCGCCAAAAACATGAATGAGACGATGATAAAGACCGGTATCACGTTCGGTATCATCGCCAGCAACGCCAGCTTCATGCTCCGCAGCAGGACTAAAAAACAGACCATGATGGTGAGGAAACTGGAGACAAAACTGGAGTTGAGCGTATCCATCAGGTCGCGCTGTACATTCAGTATCAGCGGGAACTGCCCGGTTATCGCCGCTTTCGCCGCGCCGGGAGCAGGGCTTTTTGCCAGCGCGGCCCTGGCCCGGTCCTGTATGGCGCGATACTCCTCCAGCCCGATGGTTTTCATCCCGATGCTGATCCGGGCGCGCGAAAACTCCTTGTTCATATAGGCCTGAAACATGCCGGAGGAGGAGGTTTCCGCCGCTTGAAATATCTGGTCGATGATGTAGCCGGGGGGGAGGGCGTATTCGCCCGAAAATATCCCGTGCACCTCCCGCAGCAGCGACGAGGGGGAATAGGCGCTCAGCACTCCCGGTATGGCGCGCAGTTCCGCGGTCAGCGCATCCAGTTGCGCCAGTTTTTCCGGGTCGGCGAAGTCGTTTGGCTTTCCCTCCAGCACGATTTCCATGCTTGTCATCGCCAGCCCCTTTTCTTCGAAGCTGCGTGTGGCGGTGCGGATGTAGCTTTTCTCGTCGAAGTAGAGCAGGCCATTGGTCTGAAATTCCA
>JAHFEJ010000059.1:5085-17439 GCA_023248535.1 Nitrospinales bacterium
TTCGGCAGCATCCATGCGGTATAGATGACCGGCAGCGCCCCCAACACGATCAGCGGCCATGCCCAGGCGCGGGCGAAGAGGATGATCCGGTGATAGAAGGGAGAAAGGTCCAGGGGGGGAACGTCATGCCGCTTTTTCGCCAGCAGCATTATGATTGCCGGGAAGACGAGGAAGAGCCCCGCAAACGCCACACCGCAGCCGTAGGCCATGTAAATGCCAAGATGTTTTATCGGCGCAATGTGGCTCCATGCCAGCGAGCCGAACCCGATGGCATCGGTGGTGAGGGCGAAGGCGCTTGGCCAGAGTTTGTCTTTCAATGTTTCCAGCAGGGCATCTTTTGCCTCCACCCCTTCGTGCCACGTGGCGGCGAACTGCTCAAGGATATGGATGGATGCCGCGAGGGTAACGATGAAAAGGAGCACCGGCACTATGGTGGTGATGATGTTGAGCGGCTCGCGGAAGAGACCCACCATGCCAAAGACAAAAACTTCGATGAAGCCGATAAGAAGCAGCGGCGCCAAAATCAGCCGCCAGTCACGGAAGAGAAAGTAGAGCAGCCCGACGGTGATAGCGAGCAGGATGGGCAGGAAGACCTTGCCGACCTCTTTTGGGGTTTCTCCCAAATAGTGGTTCAGCACCGGTTGGCCGGCAATGGTGACCCGGTCAGGGCCGAAGCCTTTTTGTTCCAGCAGCCGTTGCGCCGACGTGAATATCTTTCCCCGTTCGCCGGGGGTCGCATCGGCCACTTTTAGCACGAAGATCAGGTAGTGATTGCTGAAAGAAATGAGCGGCGTGTCGCGTTCATACGGGTTTGCTTCCGCTTTTTGCCGGATGGCGTTGTAGTCCGGTTCCCCGTTGGGCAGGGCCGGAACCATGGTGCGGTATTTGTCCACCGGATTGAAAACGCCGGAAACCCCCTTGATGGCGGCCAGGCCGCCAGCCAGCTTATCGGCGTCCGGGAGCGCCTCGTTGCTCTTCCCGGTGTTGACCATCACGAACATAAGCTCGTCGCTGCCAAACTGGCCGACGAAGCGCTGGTAAACGGCGCGGTCCGGGTCGTTTTCGGCGAAGAACATTTCGGTGGAGCTGTCGACCTTCAGGCCGGTGGCAAGCCACGCGGCGGGGAGGGCCAACAACAGCGCCACCGCCAGCGCCGCCAGCGGCCTGTGAAGCACTATCCCGAACAGCCGCGTCATGCCGCCTTCTCCCTTTTTGCGTCAGTCAAAGCTGTGGCGCGAGGCGAACTGGTCGCCGGTGAACCACGCGCGGATATATTCAAAATTGTTGACCATCACCTTCAACGCCCCCTTCTCGCGCCGTTTGACGAAGTTATTGTCCTTGAACCATGCGGGGCTGAAGAACATTTTTATGTTCTCCCAGTTCATCAGCCGGTTGAGCTGTTTGTTGGAGAGGTGGCGCGTTTTCACGTTGCAGATGAAGCCGTTGTAGCGGCGCAGATTGTCCGTATTCGCCACCAGCCCCATATCCAGCAGGTCGCGCCGCAGCCCGGTGTTGGGATAAGGGGTGAGGCACTGCACCGCCGCCAGATCCACTTTAAGCGACTTGGCATAATCGAACACCGCTTTTACGTCCTCGGCCGTGTCGTCCGGATTTCCCACGATGAAGCCGCCCAGGATGGCGATGTTGTTGGCGCGCAGGAGGGCGATGGCCTGATCCGCCTGCTCCTTGATGTTCCCCTTCTTCAGGAAGGCGAGATTTTTCTTGTGCATCGACTCGATGCCGAGAAAGACCAGATAGAAGTTCGCCCGCGCCATTTTCGGCGCCAGCTCCGGATCGCTGGCGATGCCAAGCACCGAGGCTTGCACGATGTACTCCATGCTGTTGAGGCCGTTTTCGGTGATGGCGTCGCACAGCCGCTTCAGGCGCGGCACGTCGAGGGTGATGTTGTCGTCCACTATCAGCACGGTTTGCACGCCGTTTTCCTTCAGCCGCTTGAGGTCGGCGATCACCCGCCCGATGGGGTAGCGGCGGAAGCTGCGGCCGTACATGTTGGTGATGGAGCAGAAGCTGCATTTCAGGGTGCAGCCGCGCGAGGTTTCCACCACGTCCATTTTTTTGGTCAGATAGGTGAAACCGGCAAGTACCCGCACGTTACGGTTCGGCAGCGGCAGGGTGTTCACGTCGGCCAATTCGCCGGGAGGGTTGTGCACAACCTCCGCCCCATTGCGCCACGACAAACCGGCGATGGCGGAAAAGGGCGTTGCGGCGTGGGGGTCTGGTTGGGGAGAAACGCGCTGTTGCAAGGCAAGCGTTTCGATCAGGCGGGCAAAGGCGGCCTCTCCCTCTCCCCTGATAAGGAAATCGAACGGGTCTTTTTCCAGCTCTTCCGGCACCATTGAGGCGTGGTATCCGCCCACCACGATCTTGATGGAGGGGTCGAACGCCCGGACGATGGCCATCACCGTCCTGGCGCTTTCGTACTGGAAGCTCATGCTGCCGATGCCAACCACATCGGGGCGGAATTCGGCAAGGTAGTTTTGGAGATAGCGGCGTATCCCCCGGTAGACCAGCACCAGGTCCAGCACCCGCACATCGTGTTCCGGCACCGTGGCGGCGAGGGAGCAAAGTCCCAGGTTCGGCACGCGAATCATCCGGTGGAAGTTGCTCGAGGCGTCTGGCATCGCGATGAGGAGTATTTTCATGACTCGTTATCGCTCCTGCAAGCCGGTTGTCTGTTCATGGCGGTTTCCCTTATGCGGGGGAAGTTTACTTGATTCGGCTCAATTCTTCCCGGAAATCCTCTTCCGAAGGATTGCGGATAACGCGCGCTCCGCGGTGACCCGTAATATAGCCGTGGATCCAATCGATCAAGACCTTTATACGGTTGCGGAAAAGGATGATATGCATCAGATGAACCGCAGACCACAAGCACCATGCCAAAAAGCCGGTAAAAACCAGATTGCCTATTTGAGCCACCGCCTTGCTTCGCCCTATGGTGGCCATGGTTCCCAGGTCGGTATAGGAAAACGGCTTATCGCATTTGCCCACCAAATTCTTTTTGATGAGACGCGCCACGAATGTCGCCTGTTGCATGGCCACCGGGGCCACCGCCGGGAGCGGATTGCCGTCCTTCCCCTTGCAATGGGCCGCATCCCCAATGACAAATATTTCCGGGTTGCCGGGTATGCTCAGATCTGGCTCAACTATTACCCTGCCGACCCTGTCTAAGGGGACATCCAGTGTTTTCAGCAATGTGGACGCCTCTGTTCCGGCGGCCCATATTGTATTCGTCGCCTTGATGAACCGGTTGCCAACCTGTACGCCGTGGGGGGTGATGTCGGTTACCATCTGCCCGGTTATGACCTCGACCCCAAGCTGTTCAAGGTCCTTTTTAGCTTTGACGCCGAGTTTTTCCGGCATTGAGGGGAGCAGCCGCGGGGCGGCCTCGACGAGGTACACCTTGGCGCTGGAAGGGTCGATTTTCTTGAAATTTTCGACCAACGTGTGGTTCGCTATTTCCGCCACCGCGCCGGCCAGTTCAACACCGGTCGGTCCCCCGCCGACGATGATGAAACTAAGGTACTTCTGGGCATCGGAATAACGGTCGCACAATTCGGCCTTTTCAAAGTTGAACAGGAGCTTATCCCGTATGGTGAGGGCGTCATTGAGGGTTTTAAGGCCCGGGGCGTATTTTTCCCATTCATTGTGGCCGAAGTAATAATGATGCACGCCCGTGGACACCACAAGAATATCGTAAGGCAGGGGCTGGTGGTTGTGCAGGTGGATTTCGCGGTTTGCCTTGTCGATCCGTGTGACCCTGCTCATCAAGACAAGCGTATTTTCCTGTTTGCAGAGTATTTTGCGGATGGGGGTGCAGATATCCGCCGACGTGAGCGCCGCCGTGGCCACCTGGTAAAGGAGCGGCTGGAAAAGGTGGTGGTTGGTTTTATCCACCAAGGTGATTTCGAAATCCTCGTGGTCCATCTGTTTGGCGGTGTATAGCCCGCCGAACCCGGCTCCGATGATGACGAGCTTTTTCATAAGTTTTTTTCTTTTTGACATTCGGGGATTCTAGCATATCCAAAAATGAGCCGCCCCAAGGCGATTCGTTGATGGCAAGCAATACCTTAATCTCTATGGAAAACGGTTATTTTGAAATAATATTCCCCGTTTTTTCGCGCCTGATGTATAAATCCCATGCCCATTTAAACGTGTCATTAACTATAAAAAGGGGAGTTGTAGATGAAGAAATCCATGTTTACCGTGGCATTCGCCATTATGTTTGTTCTTTCGCCGCTGGCGGCTTTTGCCGCGGGCAAAGAGGCCGCCCCCGCGGCGGCGCCCGCCGGGCCTACGCCGGATCAGGCCCTTGCCATGTTAAAAGAAGGCAACGCCCGCTATATGTCGGGCAAACTCACCACGCCGAATGTTTCGCAGGCGCGGCGCGACGAGACCGTGAAAGGGGGCCAACACCCCTTCGCCAGCATCCTCGGCTGCGCCGATTCGCGCGCGCCGATCGAACTGGTGTTCGACCGCGGCATCGGCGATCTGTTCGTCATCCGCGTGGCGGGCAACGTGTCCGATACCGATGAGATCGGCACCGTGGAATACGGCGCGGGCCACCTGGGCACCCCGCTCATCGTGGTTTTGGGGCATAAAAAATGCGGCGCCGTCACCGCCGTGGTGAAAGGCGACAAAGTCGGCGGCAGCATTCCGCAGCTGGTCGATAACATCATTCCCGCCGCCAAGCGCGCGAAGGACAAGAAACTGGAAGGGGACGACCTGATTAACCGCGCCATCAGCGAAAACGTGCTGCAATCGATGGCCGATATGTTTACCCGCAGCGAAGAGATCCGCCACCTTGTCGTTTCGGGCAAAGTGAAAGTTGTCGGCGCGGTGTACGATCTGGCCGATGGCCATGTGGATTGGATGGGCGAACACCCCGATCAGGCGAAACTGCTGGGGGGCGGCCACGAAGGGCACGCCGAACACAAGCACTAGGCCGTTTTTAGTTTGCTAAACCGCCCGCAGGCAAAAAACCTGCGGGCTTTTTTTATGTTTCGCCGCGTTTGATCCAGAGGTCGACGGCGGGGGGCCGGTAGGCGGCGATCGCATCCAGCATCGCTTCCGGGGTTTTTTCCACCAGCACCAGTTGCCGGTGCGCGGGCGAGACAAACCGGTGCTCCACGGCGTGATTCAAAAAAGCGATGAGGCCGTCGTAGTACCCTTCCACGTTCAGCAGGGCGCACGGCTTTTTGTGCAGGCCCAGTTGCGCCCACGAAAGCACCTCGAAAAACTCCTCCAGCGTGCCCAGCCCGCCGGGAAGCGCGATGAAGGCTTCCGACAGATCGGCCATCTTCGCTTTGCGCTGATGCATGTTTTCCACCACCAACAGTTCGGTAAGCGCCCGGTGCTGTATCTCCTTGTCCACGAGGCCGGCGGGAATGACGCCGGTAACGTTGCCGTTCTCCTTTAAGGCCCCTTCGGCCACCTCGCGCATCAGGCCGATGTCGGCCCCGCCGTAGACAAGCCCCATGCCCCGTTGAACGATGAGCGCCCCCAGGCGGCGGGCGGCAAGGGAATAGGCGGGCAGGGTTCCCGCCCCCGATCCGCAGAAGACGCAGATATTTTTCACCGCCTTACCGGTTCCGTTTCCATATTTCCAAAAGGCCGGAAAGCGTGAGATCCGGGTCGACCGCTTCGATGGTTTCGCTTACCTCTTTCAGCCAGTAACTTTGGCCGCCGGTCGCCACCACCTTGGGGGTGCCCCCCATTTCCTTTTGCATTTTCCGCGCGATGGT
This sequence comes from Nitrospinales bacterium, assembly GCA_023248535.1. Lineage (GTDB taxonomy): Bacteria > Nitrospinota_A > UBA7883 > JACRGQ01 > JACRGQ01 > JACRGQ01. The sequence goes on from JAHFEJ010000059.1 coordinate 10,848, forward strand.
GTCGATCAATCCGCAAAAACCGAATACCGCGCCGCTTTGCATGGCCGCCACGGTGTTTTTACCGATCACCCGCGCGGGCTTGTCCAGGCTCACCTGGGGCAGTTTGGCGGCCCGCTTTGAAAGCGAGTGCATCGAGGTATCGATCCCCGGCGCGATGACGCCCCCCAGATATTCCCCTTTCGCTGAAACGGCGTCGAACGTGATCGCCGTGCCGAGGTCCACCACGATCAGCGGGCCGCCGTATTTCACGAAACCGCCGACGGTGTTTGCGATCCGGTCCGCTCCCACTTCATGCGGATTTTCGTACAGGAGGGCGATGCCGTTCTTCACCCCCGGCCCCACGATGACCGGCGAAGCGCCGAACATCCGCGTGGAGATATCGGCGTAAGCTCCGGTGAGGGCGGGAACGACCGAGCAGATGATGACGGCGGTGATCTCTTTTTTGCCGATGTTCCGTTCGTCGAGCAGCATCCTGATCTTCAGGGCCAACTCGTCGGCGGTTTCAACGTTGCTGGTGTGATAGCGGAATTTGTGCAGCAGGGCGTCCTGCTTGAAAATTCCCGCCACCGTATTGGTGTTTCCTATGTCGAACGCGATCAGCATCCTGCTTCACTCCCCGAATATAACGTCGCCGGCGGTTATCCGTTCGGTGCCGCGCGCGGTTTCCACCAGCAGCGCGCCGTCGCCATCCAGCCCGGCGGCGATCCCTTCCACGTCCACCTTAAGGTTTTTTATCCGCACCGCCTTACCGATGGTGCAATCCATATTAAGCCACTCTTCCCGCAAATCGCAAAACGGCCGCTCGATGTCGTCTTCCAGCGCGTTGAGGATCTCGGCGGCCACCACTTCGCGCCTCGCTTCCAGTCCCAATTGATGAAGGCTGGCGGCGATGGAATTTATTTCATCGGGAAAGAGTTCCTGTTCCACGTTCACCCCGATGCCGATGATGAGCGCCGTTCCCCCCTGCGCGGGCTTTGCTTCCACCAGAATGCCGGCCACTTTTTTGCCGTGCTCTTTTTCACTCATCACGTCGTTGGGGTACTTCAAATAAAAATCGTGCCCCGTTGCGGCCTTAAGCCCCTTCGCCACCGCCAGCCCGGCGTTCAGCGTGACCGGTCCCACCCGGTGCGGCGGCTCTCCGCTCATCACGGCGACGGTGAGCGCAAGCCCCCCATCGGAAAACCACGGGCGCTTGAACCGGCCGCGCCCCGCGGTCTGGCGGTCGGCGATAATGACCGCGCCGTCGCGCAGCGTTCCCTCCGCCAGCAGTTGCAGGGCGTAGCCGTTGGTGCTTTCCACCTCGTCCAGGATGATGATCTCCTGCCACCGCGCGGCGCGCAGATGCTCAACCAGCAGCGTTTCGTCCATCCGGCTTTCTCAACAGCATTGTTGCAAACGCGGCGATGCCCAGGATTTCGCCGATCCAAAAAACGCCCCATCGGTATGGCGGCGGCATCTGCGCGGCGGTGATGATGGCGGCATCCGCAATGTAGGTGTAAAGGATGATGATCGCCCCAGCGGCAACGCCGATAATCTCAAGCGGCTTGGGCGCGGGGGCGTGGCCCGCCTCGCCCCGCCGCACGATGATCAGCGCCGCCGCGCACATCGAGATGGAAACAATGCATGGAGAAAGAACCGGCCCCCACCATGTGACGGGGATGAGGAAAAGGATGTCCGGGTCGAACAGCGAGGCGGGCCAGCCGATGAAGAGATTCAGCCAGAGGTAGTAGAAGATGTCCCACACGCCGAAGGCCCACATGAAGAAAGCGAATTTTTGCCAGCCGTTTCGTCCGGCCAGCGCCCCCGCCGCGCCAAGCATGCCAAGGGTCGCCAGCTCGCGCCACAACTCAACTTTGAGGAACTCGATGGGCGGCACGCTCACCGGGAAGGCGAAGCCGTTGGGATAATAAAGCCAGCGGGTGTACACCACCACCGCCGCTTCCACCAGGCCGAAGGCGGCGGCGAATATCGTGAGCGGGATAAATTTTTTCATGATCCTCGGCGTATTGTACCTGTTTTTACGTGCAGTGCGGATTCTGCCGCATCGAAAGGGCAACTTCCTTTGCCTTCACCTCCCAAATTGGCGATAATGGGCACCCTATGAGAAAAGCTGTACGTGATGCGGTGATGCAAGCGCTTGTTCCGGTTGCCCAAAAGGCCGGATTTAGCGGGGAATTACCCTATATCGCCATCGAAGTTCCCGAAGAAAAGTTCGGCGATTTTTCCACCAACGCCGCGATGGTCATGACCAAGCCGCTGAAAAGCAACCCGCGCAAGATCGCGGAAGAGCTGACGGCCACGCTGAAAGGGCACCCGCTTTTCACCGCCGTCGGCATAGCCGGTCCCGGATTCATCAACATGTCGGTGAAGCCCGAAGCGTGGCTGGAAGAGTGCAAAAAAATCCCCGCCGATAATTCCGATTACGGCACGCTGCCACCGGTTCCCGGCGAAAAGGTGCTGGTGGAATTCGTCAGCGCCAATCCCACCGGCCCCCTGCACATCGGCCACGGGCGCGGCGCGGCGGTGGGGGATGCGTTGGCGCGCCTGCTGAAAAAAGCGGGGTATAACGTCACCGCCGAGTACTACACCAACGATACCGGCCTCCAGATGGAAAACCTCGGGCGCAGCACGCTGATCCGCTACAAGCAGCTCTTTGGCATGGATGACGCCCTGCTGGAAAACAGTTACCAGGGCCTCTACATCCGCGACATCGCGCAGGAGATAAAAGACGCGCATGGCGATAAATTCTTAAAACAGGCCGACGCCGAATCGCTCCCTTTCTTCACCACCTACACCGCCGATAAAATCCTCGATGACATAAAGGAAGACCTGAAAAAATTCCGGGTGAATTTCGACAACTGGGCCAGCGAAAAAAGCTTTCACGAATCCGGCGCGGTGGAAAAAACCATCGAACACCTGAAACAGCACGGGGCCATCTACGAAAAGGACGGCGCGCTCTGGCTGAAGACCATCGAGTTGGCGGGGGACGAAAAGGACCGGGTGGTGAAGCGGGCCAACGGCATCACCACCTACCTCGCGGCGGACATCGCCTATCACGACGATAAATACGAGCGCGGTTTTACGCGCCTGATCGATATCTGGGGGGCCGACCACCACGGCTACGTGGCGCGGATGAAGGCCGCCGCGAAGGCGCTGGGAAAAGACCCCGCCTCGCTCCAGCCGCTGCTCATCCAGATCGTCTCGCTTAAAAAAGGGGGCGAGCTTGTCGCCATGTCCACCCGCTCCGGCAAGTTCACCGAGCTGAAGGAAGTGGTGGACGAAGTGGGGGTGGATGCCTGCCGCTTCACGTTTCTCACCCGCGGTTACGATGCGCAGCTGGAGTTCGATGTTGACCTGGCCAAGAGCCAGAGCAACGAAAACCCGGTGTACTACGTTCAGTACGCCCATGCGCGGATAAGCAATATCTTCAAAACGGCGGCCGAGCGCGGCATCGATCCGTTTCCCGCCGATCCCAATTGGGCGCTGCTTAACCGGGAGGACGATCTGCGGGTGATGAAGAAGGCGCTTTTCTTTCCCGCGATGGTGGAAGACGCCGCCAACGGGTTGGCTCCGCATGCCACCACCCATTATCTGACCGAGTTGGCGGGGGTGTGGCACAAGTATTACACCGGCAACCGGGTGATTAGCGATGATGCGGCCCTGACCGCCGCGCGGCTGGCGTTGGCGGCGCGGGTAAGGACGGTGTTGAAAAACGGCCTTGAACTGCTGGGGGTTTCAGCCCCCGAAAAGATGTAACTTCCGGTAAATTTAGGCTAGAATACCGGCAGTATGGCACCGAAAAATACCGGCGATCAGGGAGAAAATCCCGACAAGCTCAACTTCTCCAAAACGCAGCTCACCGTTATTATCGGCAGCATCGCCGCCATAGTGGTGCTGGCATTGGCGCTTGGCTTTCTGACAAGAAAGAACCAGGCCAAGCTTGATGAGCAGACAAAGGTGGAAGCCCCCCCCATTGAACAGGCGACGGAACTGCCCCCTTCCGATGGGGCGAAGAAGGAAGAATTAAGCAAGCTGGAAGAAACCCTGCCGAAGCAGGTACCCCAAACCCCCGCCGAAGAGCTGAAGCAGAAGGCCGAAAAAAAGGCCGAGTCCGCGCCACCTGCCGCAACGCCCGCGCCAGCTACGCCAGCCCCCACCGCCCCGCAGAAAAGCGCGGCCACGCCGCCGGCCGCGGCTGCGGCTCCGGCTCCTGCCCCCGGCGCAATCATCGAAAAAACGGCTCCCAAGCCTACCGTTAAAGTGGAAGAAAAAAACGCCGAGCCTGCAAAAGAGAAGAAGGCCAAGCGCGAAAAGCCGAAGAAGAAGCGGATACACGATAGGCAGCGCAAAACCCTTGAGCCTCTTAAGAAGCAGGTGGACGTAAAGAAAATAAACGCCGCCCCAAAGGCCGAGCCGCGCAAAGAACCAAAAGAAGCCGCCGCGCCGGTCAAGGAAACCAAACCCGCGCTGCCGGCACAGGTTCGGGCATCGTCTTTCACAACCGAGATAAAACCCGATACCGTGCCGCCCGCCCCGGCAACGGTGGATGCCCCCGCGCCGCCGCCCCCGGCTCCCGCCGCCCCGAAAGCGGTTGAAGCAAAGGCCGCCGAGCCGAAGGCGGCAGAATCGAAAACGGCCGAGCCGAAGTTCACCATTCTGGCCGAAACGGTCGCCAGCGAGGCCGATGCGAAGAGCCGCGTAGCCGCCCTCAAGCAGAGCGGTTATCAGGCCCACTACCTGAAAAAAGTGACCACCAAAAACACCTGGTACCATGTGATGACGGGCGCCTATGCCACGCGGGAAGAGGCGGAAGCCGCCGCCGCCGAGTTTGGCAAAAAAGAGCGCACCGCGGCAAAAGTTCTTCCTTACGAAAAGCCGTAAGCGGTGGCACGTTGCTTCGTAAAGGCAACGACGGCAATCGCAACCGGCCTATTCCTGTTTTCGCTATCCTTACCCGCACATGCCGCCATGCAGACGTTCACCAAGGAATACACCTATCAGGCCAGCGATGTGGATAGCAAAGTCACCAGCAGGGCAATCGCCCTGAATCAGGTAACATCACTTCTTCTCAAGGAAATCGGCGTTTACATCCAGAGCGAGTTCAAGGATAAAAGCTCCAACAAATCACCGGATGAAGTGAGCAGGGAAATCACCACCCTTACCGCCGGCGTTGTTACAGCCAATGTAATTGATGAAAAGTGGGACGGCAAAACCTATTGGCTGAAAGCCGAGGTTAAGGCAGACCCGGACGAGGTGGCGAAAAAGGTTGATGAATTTCGGGGCGACAAGCAGAAGTCGAAGGAACTGGAAGAACTAAGGAAGCGGCAGGATGAATCCAACAAGGAGATCGCGCGGTTAAGAAAAGAATTGGAATCCGGCAAGGCGGATAAGGCAAAAACCGCCGAATACAACACGGCAGTGGATTCATTGAGTGCCGCCGACTGGTTCAAAAAAGGGTATGCCGCTGGCATGGCTGGTCATCATGAAGACGCCATTTCAGCTTTTAGCAAGGCTATCGAGCTTGATCCGAAATATGGCAAAACCTACGGCAACCGGGGGGTTGTCTACGCCAATATCGGCAACCATCAGCAGGCGATAAGGGATTACGATAAAGCCATTGAACTTGAACCGAAATACGCCACCACCTACTACAACCGGGGAAACGCTTATAACGATCTCGGCAATTACCAGCAAGCGATAAGGGACTTTGATAAAGCTATTGAACTCGACCCGAAGCTTACCGTTGCCTACGACAACCGGGGATATAGCTACGACAAGCTCGGCAACGACCAACAAGCGATAAAGGACTTTGACAAAGCCATTGAACTTGAACCGACTGCCCGCCGCTACATCTCGCGAGGAATCGCCTACAATAATCTCAACAATTATCAGCAAGCAATAAAGGATTTCGATAAGGCCATTGGACTTGACCCAAAGCATGCCTTCGCCTACAACAACCGGGGCTTCACCTACTTCCGACTCGGCAATCTTCAGCAGGCGATAAATGACTTTGACAAAGCCATTGAATTTGACCCGAAATTTTCCCTCCCCTACACTAATCGGGGGAACGCCTACTTCAAACTTGGCAATCGACAGCAGGCGATAAAGGATTGGCAAGTAGCCGCACGACTTGGTCATAAGGGCGCACAAGACCACCTGCAATCGCAGGGAATAAGCTGGTAAACCAGCCCTTTTTTACGGTGGAGGCTGGCAAAAAGCCCTTCGCGCGGCAAGAATAGGTGGGTACCCAATTCGGGAGGCGCGGAATCATTTTACTATCCGCGCCGGATGTGGCCTGTAGGCTACATTGGGTACATCGGCCTGGCGGGCCGATTGCGGTGTCATCCCGGCCTTGAGCCGGGACCCAGAAATATTTTCAAAGCTCTCTTTGTTCCTTAGTGGGATACGCATTCTTGCGTGTTTTCGGCCCACCGGGCCGACCTCTCTTGGCGCGTTGCGCCAATGTACAGACTTGTATCTTGGAAATCGTAGAATATCAATAAATGGAAACCGGGGGAAACTGCTTACAGGCCAATGCCACGAGCATGTACTTTAGATAAGTTCCCCCGGCCTTCCAACGAACTCTGAACCG
>JAHFEJ010000127.1 GCA_023248535.1 Nitrospinales bacterium
TCCATGCACTGGTCTCCCCCAGCGGCGATGGCGAGATCATCCACGGCACTCTGCGGCTGTTCGGCTTTTTCACCGTTCGCGGCTCGTCATTCCAGCATGGGGCGCGGGCGCTCATCGCGCTGGCCAAAAAGATGCGCACTGGGGCCGCCGCGGCCATGATCGCCGACGGCAGCCGGGGACCCGCTCTCATCGCGCAGCCCGGAGCGATCTACCTCGCCAAACTCACCGGTCTCAAGATCGTGCCGCTGGCGTGGGGGGCCGAGTGGAAAACAAATATCAACTCGTGGGACAAAACGATCTTTCCCCTCCCCTTTTCCCGCATCAACATAGTCTACGGCGATCCGATTGAGGTATCCAAGGACATTTCGAAGGCAGGGATAGAGGAGAAACGCGCGGAAATGGAGGCGGCATTGGCGCGGGTTACCGCGGAAGCGGACGGCTTGTCACGATGATCCTCTACAATCTCTCGCTTCTGTTGACGGCTCCGCTCATCATCCCTTTCCTCTTCTGGCGCTTGGTAACCGGCAAAGAAACCGCCGATAGCCTCTGGCATAAATTAGGCGCATACCGTTTTGAAAACCCGCCCACTGGCGGCATCTGGATACACGCCGTCTCGGTCGGCGAGACCAATGCCGCCGTGCCGTTGGTGGATTTGCTGGCGAAAAGCCAAAAACGCCCCATCATCTTTTCCGTCAGCACCCAAACCGGCATGAAGGTGGCCCAAACCCGCCTTGCCGGGAAGGCGTTTTGCGTCTATTTCCCTTTTGATTTCCCCTTTGCGGTGAACCGCGCCCTCGCCCTCTTCGCCCCCGCGGCCGTAATTTTTATGGAAACGGAGATATGGCCCAATTTTATGCGTTATGCCCGCCGCCGCGGCGTGAAAACAGTGCTGATTAACGGACGGATTTCCGACCGCTCTTTCGGAAACTATCAGCGGATAAAATGGCTCGTGGCGCCCGCGTTGGGCGATTTTGACCTTTTATTAATGCAATCCGCCGCCGATGCCGAACGGATCACCGCGCTGGGGACATTAGCCGGAACGGTGCGGATCGGCGGCAACATTAAATTCGACCGCCCCTTGCCAAACCTTTCGGAAAAAAAAGCCATCACCGCCGAATTCGGCCTCCCCGATGGCATCCCCGTTGTAGTTTTCGCCAGCACCCATCCGGGGGAAGATGAACTTTTCTGCGGTGTGACAAGAGAGCTGATAGCCGAAGGATTATCCTTCTTTCCCGTTATTGTGCCGCGCCACATCGAGCGGGCGCAAAAAGTGGCGGCGCTCTGCCGCGATGCCGGGTTTGCGCCACGGCTGAGAACCGCCATGGAGACGGGCGGCGACATCCTCATCCTCAATACCATCGGCGAATTGGCCCGCCTCTACGGCGGCGCGGCGGTTGCCGTGATGGGAGGGAGTTTCATCCCCCATGGGGGCCAGAACCCTTTGGAACCGGCCGGATGGGAAGTGCCGGTCATTTTCGGCCCGCACATGGAGAATTTCCGCGAAATATCCTCGCTCTTCCTGAACGCCGGGGCGGCCGCCAACGCCGCCGATGCCGCCGCGCTCAAAGGGGCGCTTTGCCGCTGGCTGAAGGAACCCGCGCGGGCGCGCGAAATGGGGGTACGCGGACGTGAATTATTGATCCAGAACAGCGGCGCACTGAAAAAAACCGCCGATGCCATCGGCAATTTATTAGAATAGTGGACGCATGATGGATATTGAAATCTTCAAGGAGCGGGCGCGGCGCGCGCCGCTCTCCAAACTGGCTGGAGACGCTTCGGGGCGCGAGTACTTCCGCGTCTGGATGGAGGGCCACTCCCCCGAAAGCGCCGTGATGATGAACGTGCACCATCCGTTTAACCCCGCCGCGGACGACTGGCTGGTGTTGCGTTCCTACCTTGATGAATGCGGTGTGCGGGTGCCGCGCCTTTACTGGATGGAGCCGGAACAGGGCAAACTTTACATCGAAGACGGCGGCGACCGGCTGCTGGAGCACCACGTAAGAAACGCATCATGCGAAGAGGTACTGGAAGCTTACCAAGCGGCCCTCGACCTGCTGGCGGTTATACAGGCCGAAGGCACCAAACGGATCACCCCGCAAAACCCCGCTGCCGGGCGCAGCTTTGACTCCGAGAAGTACCTGTGGGAACTGGACTTTTTCGCCGAACATTTTCTGGGCGGACTGCGCAAAAAAACATTTACCGGCACCGAACGGGTGCGGCTGCGCGAATTCTTCACCGTGCTGATCGCCCCCATTCTTAAAGAGCCGCTCTGGTTCACCCACCGCGACTACCACTCCCGCAACCTGCTGATGGATCACAATGGCTATATCGTGCTCGATTTTCAGGATGCCCGCATGGGGCCGCTGCAATACGATCTGGCGTCGCTCCTCTTCGACAGCTATGTAAAGCTGGGCGATGCCTTCCGCGACGACCTTTTCCACCACTATGTCAACGCGCTCGACCACGCCACCGGCACGACGGCGGACCGGCAGGCTTTTTACTGGATGTTCCTGCGGGTGGCGCTGCAACGCAACCTCAAAGCCCTCGGAACCTTTGGGTTCCAATCGGCGAAAAAAGGAAACGAATTCTATCTCCGTTTCGTTCCGGATACGGCGGCCTATGTCCGCCGCAATCTTCCGCTCTTTGAAGACCTCGCCCCGTGGGCCGATTGGGTCATTTCCTTATTGGACGAGTAATGGGATAATGATGCGCCTATGCCAAAGATAAACATGAAACGGATCGGGGTGGTCACAAAACCGCACAGCACCCTTGCCCATCAAGCAATCCTTAAAGTGATGGAATGGGGGAAACGCCGCGGCGTTGAAATAGTGCTGGATCGGCCCACGGACAAAGAGACCGCCGAGCTTAAGGCCGATGGGATGGGACACCCCGCGTTGCTCGCTTCCATCGACGCCCTCCTCATCCTCGGGGGGGACGGTACCTTCCTGGGCGCCGCCCGCCGAGCCACCGCGTACAACATCCCATTGCTGGGAGTGAACCTGGGAAGCCTCGGCTTCATGACCGAGGTGGCTCTGGAGGAACTCGACACGGCATTGGACGAAATGTACGAAGGGCAATACGATACCGAAGAGCGGATGATGCTGGACCTCACAATAGAAAACGACAGGGGAATCCGCCGGGAGGTGGCGCTTAATGAAATCGTTTTCAGCGGCGGCTATGCCGCCAAAATGGTGGGGCTTACCGTATCGGTCAACGGCCAGCATGTAACCAATTACCGCGCCGATGGCCTTATTATCTCAACCCCCACCGGCTCCACCGCCTATGCCCTTTCGGCTGGCGGGCCGATACTCTACCCGACCATCGAGGCGATCCTGATATGCCCCATTTCCCCGCACACCTTGACCAACCGGCCCATTGTGGTGCCGCACAATTACGTTATTGAAATTGAAATCAGCTCCCAACAGGAGGTGGTTGTCGCCACGCTCGACGGGCAAATCGCCATCGATGTGGGCAAACAGGATCATATAACCGTGTCGCGCTCGGTCAATACCACCCGGGTTATCAAAGTACCGGAGCGTACCCATTTCGACACATTACGCAGTAAACTGGGGTGGGGAGGGGCTGCGGCGAATCATGACAGAAGCGATAGATAATTCGACAACCAAAGAGGTCGTCCGGCAATTGCTCCCCTTCCTCTCCCGCAAGGGGATACCGATAACGCCGGAGAACTACCGCATCTGGTTCGAGTATTTCCTTGGCCGCAAAGAAGAGATCAAAAAGACGCTGGACGAAATGCTGTCGTCCGACGTTGTGTTCACCTCGGAAGTAAGCGACGGGCTTTACAAAAGGTTTTTCGTGCGCGACCTCGTTGAGGAAGATACCCAAAAACTCAAAATAGAAATGGAGACGGCCGACAGCGTCAGCCGCAAAGCCAGCGAACTGCTCATTAACATCATGAAGGACATCCTGGGATCCGCCGAAAACACCAGCGGCTACGGCGATAAACTCAAATCTTACATGGATGACATGGAAAAGGCCAACCGGCTGGAAGATATGCAAAACGTCCTCAAAAACGTGCTTCGTGACACGCGTGAAACCGCAAATCAGTCCTACGTCGTCCATAAAAAACTGGAAAACGGCGGCGAAGAACTGGAAATGCTGAATGCCGCGCTGGTCAACGCGCGCCTGGAGGCCCGCACCGACAACCTCACCACACTGGCCAACCGCCGCGCGTTCGACGAAAAAATGGGTGAGACCAT
>JAHFEJ010000060.1:0-11802 GCA_023248535.1 Nitrospinales bacterium
CTTCGGGGTGCGGGAGTTGGCACAAACTCCAATAGATGTCGAGCGTACGGACCGCCTCGACGAATTTATCAAATTCCACCGGTTTGATAATGTACCCGGCGACGCCGAGATCGTAGCTTTCCATCCGGTCGTTTTCCATCTTTGACGTGGTAAGCACCACCACCGGAATGCCGCGAAGCAATCCCAGGGGGCGCGCGGCGCGTAGAAACTCGATACCGTTCATCACCGGCATATTGAGATCCAGCAGGATGATGCCGGGGCGCGGATTAGCCTCTTTGTCGGCAAATGCCCCTTCGTGCCGGAGATAGGCCAGGGCTTCCTCCCCGTTTCCCGCCACCTTGAGCATATTGAGTATTTTGTTTTCCTTAAAGGCGCGTTTGACGGTTTTTACATCCACCACGTCGTCTTCAACAAGCAGAACGGGGAGATCGTCGATCATTATTTTTCCTCCTTCAGGTGTTTATTCAGGTATTGCGTCAATATGCGCTCCGTGTCATCCCGGTCAACGGCGGGGGTTTTGGGAATGGTGAAATAAAACCGGCTTCCTTCCCCCACGGTGCTTTTTAGCCAGACGGAGCCATCATTTGCCTCTACAATCTTTTTTACCAGTGTAAGCCCGATGCCGGTCGATTCCAACTCGTCACGCGGTTTGAGGCTTTGGAATATCTTAAATATCCGTTCATGGTGTTTTTCATCTATCCCCTGGCCGGTATCACGAACGCAAAACTCCCATAGCGTATCCGCATCGCGGCAACTGATGACAACTTCCCCGCTGGGCTTGCCCATATGTTTAACGGCATTGCTGATGAGGTTCTGGAATAGCTGCTCTAAATGCGTCCGGTCATACACCACTCTTGGCAGCGTTCCTTCAATGCGGACTTTAATGCTTTCCGGCGGCGCGAGCGAATCGATGATTATACCGACGATACGGTGTGTGTCCAGATTGTCACGTTCCGGTTTCAGCCGTCCCAAGCGGGAATATCGCAAAATTCCCTCAATCAACGCGTTCATCCGTTTGGTGCGTCCCAGCAGGAGCGATAAATTTTCGCGTCCTTCTTCGTCCAATTTGTCGGCATAGTCGATGGAAATCCACTCGGCCAGCGATCCAATGGCCCGTAATGGCGCCTTCAGGTCGTGGGATACGATGTAGGCGAATTCCTTCAGTTCTTCGTTTGTCCGGTTGAGGGCTTCGATGAACGCCTCGCGCTCTTTTTCCCGCTCTTTCCGCTCCGAGATGTCTTCCATCAGGAAAATGATTCCACGCTGAGGTTCTGAGGGGTCAATGGCGGTGGCAATAATACGGGCCCAATATATTGAGCCGTTTTTGCGCCTCATGGGCTGCTCAATTTCGTAAGTCTCGCCGCGCGCCAGAACGGCATTTGATTGTATTCCGCTATTCCTGAAATCCTGGTCGGACGGATACAGGGCGTCGGTGAGCTGTCCCCTCAGTTCATTTTCCGTGTAACCGGTGATCTTGCAGAGTGCGGCGTTCAGCCATTGAATTTTACGGCTGACCAAAAAGGCGATGCCGATGGGTGAGGTTTGGAGGATGATCTGCTGTTCCATCATCAGTTGGACAATCTTGTCCTCCATCTTTTTGCGTTCGGTGAGGTTTACGAAAATGCCAAGGCTTTGCAGCGGCCGGCCGCTTTCCGGATCAACCGTTATCGGCACCGCTTCCACAAGCATGTGCACCTTTCCACCGAACCGGTGGTTGATCTCGACTTCGTAAGACCCACGCTCGCCTCCGCGCCGCCGCATTAACTCATCGGCGAAGATTCGGGCGTTTTCTTCATCCACCAGCATCGGATCGAAAATGGAGCGTCCCACAATATCCAGTTTTCCATACCCCAACATTTCCACCATGGCGTTATTCACCCGCTCCGTGACTATTTTGACGCCGATTTTCGCGTGCCAGCGGTAACAGGGGTCGCGTGTTTCATCTTCCCGGCGGAGCGGAACAAAGTTGACGACCCAAGCGCCGATGGGCGCCTTTTCCACCAGATTCATGTTGTAACGGGATAGTTCTTCCAGGCGGCGAAGGTACGATGTTTTTTCGGCCTCGGTGAGCTTCTTAATGGTGATGTCCTCCATCACCGAAACATAATTTATAATGTTGCCGTTATTGTCGCGCACGGGTGTGATGCGGCAGGATGCATAGTAGGTAGCCCCGTCCTTATGGCGGTTGATAATTTCCCCTTCCCACATTTCGCCGCTTTTTAACGCGTGCCACATATTCTGGAAAAACGTATCATCATGTTTGCCGCTTTTCAGGATTGCCGGATTTTTTCCGACCGCTTCATCCCATGGATAGCCGGTCATCCAGTGAAATGCGGGATTGACGTATTTGATGATTCCATTGGCATCGGTCATCATGATGGCGTCCTTTCCCTGTTCAATTGCTGTCGCGAAACGGACGATATCCTGTTCGTTCTGCTGCAATTCGGAGACATGCCGCACGGTGGGGCGGTAAAAAAAGAAATAGAGAACCGGCAACACGGCGGAAACGAGTATGGCCGCATCGAAAACCGAACCGGAAAGTCCGGTCAGGTCGATGATGCGCGAGAGATTCTCCATGATTCCCACTTCCACCGTGAAGATGGTGATGGTGACGAAGAACATCAGGCGTACCGGATTTTTATAGGATGTATCGGCGACCTGTTCTTTGATCTCGCGGAATGTTTTCATGCAACAGCCGGCCAGCCTCCCCCATATTCAAACTGTTTGGATTTCCATCTTACAGAAGGGGGAGAAGGGCAACAAGGGGGAATTTATTGATATGGAGCGGGATGCGCTCCAGTTCAACCGAACATGATTTCCATTTCCTTAAGTTCTTTGATCCGGTCGCGGCATTCGGCGGCCCGTTCGAAATGCAGTGTCTTGGCTTCCTCCGCCATTTCGGCCTCCAATTTCTTAATCGTCTGTATGATCTCCGCATGGCTCAGGTAAGCAGGCTTTTTCTCCGCGACCATTGGCATATCGTCAGCATGTGCCGCCATCGTTTCGTGGATACGCTTTTGAATGGATTGCGGTGAAATGCCGTGTTGAGCGTTGTACGCGGCTTGTATTGCACGGCGGCGCTCCATTTCCGCCAGCGCCCGTTGCATGGAGCCGGTCATCTTGTCGGCGTAGAGTATCACCAGGCCGTTGAGGTTGCGCGCGGCGCGGCCCGCCGTCTGGATAAGGGAGGTTTCAGAGCGGAGGAAACCTTCTTTATCGGCGTCCAGAATCGCCACAAGCGAGACTTCAGGGAGATCCAGGCCCTCCCGCAACAGGTTGATGCCGATCAGGGCGTCGAATTCCCCTAGGCGAAGCTCACGCAGGATTTCGGTCCGCTCCAGCGTCTCAATGTCGGAATGGAGGTATTTTGCCCGTATGCCTGCTCCGGTAAAGTATTCGGTCAAATCCTCCGCAAACCTTTTAGTTAACGTGGTCACTAACGTACGTTCATTCCGTGCGGTCCGCTGCTTTACTTCATGGATCAAGTCATCCACCTGGCCGCTGACAGGGCGAATGACAGCGGCAGGGTCGATAAGGCCGGTAGGCCGGATCACCAGTTGGGTTACAAGGCCTTCCGACTTTTCCAGTTCGTATGGCCCCGGCGTGGCGGAAACGTATATCCGCTGTTTTGGGTCCTTCTCGAATTCGGAGAAATTGAGCGGCCGGTTGTCCAGCGCCGAGGGGAGCCGGAAACCGTATTTCACCAGCGTTTCCTTGCGTGAGCGGTCTCCGGCGTACATGCCGCGCAGTTGCGGCACCGACACGTGGCTTTCGTCGATGATCAGTAGGGCATCAGGGGGAAAATAGTCCAGCAGGGTGGGGGGCGCTTCGCCAGGCTTGCGTCCGGTCAGGTAACGGCTGTAGTTCTCGATACCGTTGCAGTAGCCGGTCTCTTTCATCATTTCCAGGTCGAACACTGTCCGCTGTTCCAGGCGCTGAGCCTCCACGAGGCGGTTGTTGCTTTGATGCCCGCCGACGGCGAGTATCAGCTCGCGCCGGATTTCCTCCCGCGCCTGTTCCATGCGTTGCTGCGTCACCACGTAGTGGCTGCCGGGATAGATGGGGGCCGCTTGCAGTTTTTGAATCACCCTGCCGGTCAACGGGTCGACACGGGCGATAGAGTCTATTTCGTCGCCGAAGAACTCGATACGCAGCCCCTCGTCGCTTTCGTAGATCGGGATGATTTCGACGATGTCGCCGTTGACGCGGAAGGTGCCGCGGCGGAAATCGATGTTATTGCGTTCGTAGCGCATTTCCACCAGCTTGTCCACCAATTCATCGCGGCCGATCTTCTGCCCCGTCTCCACGCGGGTGAGCATGGCGTAATACGCCTCGGGCGACCCGATGCCGTAGATGCAGGAGACCGATGCGACGATCAATGTGTCGGGCCGCTCCAACAGGCTGCGGGTGGCCGAGTGCCGCATCTTGTCGATCTCGTCGTTGATGGCGGAATCCTTTTCAATGAACGTATCGCTTTGGGGTATGTACGCTTCCGGCTGGTAGTAGTCATAGTAGGAAACAAAGTATTCCACCGCGTTTTCCGGAAAAAAGAATTTGAACTCATGATAGAGCTGGGCGGCAAGCGTCTTGTTGGGCGCAAAGACAAGTGTAGGCTTTTGTACCAGCTCGATCACGTTGGCGAGGGTGAAGGTTTTTCCGCTGCCCGTGACCCCCAGCAAAGTTTGGTGCGGTACATTGTCTTTAATGTTGGCGGCCAGTTTTTTTATGGCGGCGGGCTGATCCCCTTTTGGGCGGAACTCGGAATGCAGCTTGAACTTCATTCAATCATTATAGCAAGGGCCGGAGAACGCTGTTAGAGGCCGGATTTAAAGCGGGTCTTTAACGTACGCGGCGAGATATTTGTGCCAGCTTTTGATAAAGCTGTCCGGCACGGTGGGGGGATGGTTTGAGAAAGTGATAAATTTGGGAATATACGGCTTCTGGATCAGCCGCATCCCGGTGTCGCCGATAAGGCGGTTCCCTTTCTTCAGGTTGCACTTTTTGCACGCCGCCACCACATTCAGCCAACTGCTGTCGCCGCCAAGCGAGCGGGGGACGATATGATCAACCGTCATTTCATCATGTGATTGACCGCAATATTGGCAGGTGCGCCGGTCACGCCGGAGTATGTTCTTTTTGCTGAAGGCCACCATTCCCCAATTGGGGATACGGACATGCCTCTTGAGGCGGATGACCGTGGGGCAGGCCATTTGACCGCTGAAGGAGTGCAAAACGACGCCGTCGCTTTCAATCTGCTCCGCGCGTTCGGTCAGCAGCATGCTTACCGCACGCCGCGCCGGACAAAAATGAAGCGGTTCGTAGGTGTTGTTCAGCACCAGAACTTTTAGCCGTTCAATCATCGTGATGTGTGTATTCCTCTCAAAAGAGCCATATCACCTTGCAGAATTGTATTTTGGCTCGCCGCGCCTGTCAATCTCGAAGGGAATGGCCGGGGCGGGGAAACTATGATTTCGGCTTGCGGGCGACCGCGGTATACCCCAGGCAGTCGTCACCGCCGGCGAAAGCCAGCGAAATGTTGCCCAGAACGGAAAAGAACAGGAACCACGGCAACATCAGGGCTCCCGCCATCATGTAAGCGAACCGTTCAAACAGGCTATCCGCCTGCGGTATGAGAAACGGCAGGGCAAGCGCCATACATTTAAGGCTTGCCACGGTAACTGAATTGCCACGAGCATAGATCTCCACGTCGGTGAAACCGCTCTCTGCCAATAGCATGTTCAGGCCGGATGGGGTATAGCGGAAATAGTCACGCGGGATGTAATGCCAGCGGGCCGAAAAAGGAACTGTCAGGATAAGGCGGCCGCCTCCTTTGACGCAACGGAACGCTTCGGCTATAAAACCGCGCGGGTCGCGCACGTGTTCCAACGTTTCAGTGGCCAAGATGGTATCGGCAACGCCATTTTCCACCGGCCACCGGTCTCCGCTGTAATAAATGGTGTGGGGTGTTTTGTAGCCGAAGTCGGCTTCCGCTGATAGCTGATCAATACCGATGTAGCGTACCCCCGGCGGCAGTAGCGGGCGGTAAGGCTGAGCGCCGCAGCCGGCATCAAGCAGAGTGCCCTCGGCCTTTGCCAAAAGCGGTACGAGGTCGTTCCAAACTGTGCCCGCCTGCAAATCAAAAAAGCGCCGCAAACCGCTGAGCGCTATGCAGGGGGGCGGTTGCCAATGCTCTTTTTGACGGTTGGCCTGATTTTCGCGTTTTAATGCCATCGTTGGCACTCTACCAAATGTGGTGGAATGGCGGGGATAAAAATGGCGGGGTTGACGGGACTCGCCTGCTACGTCGCAAACATCCTGTTTGCTCCTGCGCAGGCCAGCCTCGCGTACTATTCCGGCCCTCCATGGCCGGAATGCGCTCTCTTATCGGGCGCGCCGCGCGCTCGCTTCTCGTCCCGTCTTGGGTATTTGGGCCGTAGCTTGTCGTTCATTTTGAGGGGAATATAAATGGCGGGGTTGACGGGACTCGAACCCGCGACCTTCTGCGTGACAGGCAGACGTACTAACCAACTGTACTACAACCCCAGCCGGATGAAGGGGTAATGGTAATGTGAGCCGTCATGTTTGTCAACTTTAAATTGCCCGGATTTCCTCTTTTGGGATGCCGCACACAGTGGCCGGAAAGCAGAAGCAACATCTGATAAAACATCATGTTTTGCGCAAAGACGCGATAGTTTCGCCAATTTAAATAGGGAATTGACTTTTGGGGCATCCCAAGGTAACCTTTCACACGTTTTAGCGTGCGTTGCAAGGCTACCGATTGCCGAGCGTGCCTATCTCAGATTTATCTGATAAGAGGGACATGGATAATGGAAAATAACAAAGTTGTAACAGTCTGCAATCATTGCGGCGGTAAGCTGACCATGAATGGCGATATTCTGTCTTGCCTTATGTGCGGGCGGGAGGCGGATCACCTTTGTGATAACTGCCTGATCAAGCCGGCCCAGAACACCGGCAAGGAAAAAAAAGAAGGCAAAGCCGCGGCAGGAAAAAGCGGGGACAAGGCCGTTTCGAAGAAGAAGCCGGTAAAAGCGAAGCGTTAACCCCCACGCGCCGCGTCAATAGCCGAAACGGCGGCCCAGACCATTTCGTTGTATGGTGTGGCGATGTTGCGTTTTCTTCCTTCATCCACCACCGTGCCATTCATGATGTTTATCTCGGTGGCCTTTCCCTGCTTTACATCCTGCAAAGTTGAGGGAAATACCTCGCCCCCTTTGAGCGTGTTCTCGATGTATTTGTCTATAAGCCCCGCATTTACAGGCACTCCGGCGGCATGGGCAACAGCCACCAGTTCATCCATCAGCTTTTTGATGATAATTCTCGTGGGGGGGTGATTGAGAAGAGGGTGAACCGGCTGTCGGGTAAGCGCGCTGAGGCCATTGAACCCCACATTCCACATCAGTTTTTCCCATTTGTCTTTTGTTATATCGGCGGAGATGTTGCATTTAACGCCTGCTTCCTCAAACATCTTTTTGATCGATTCGGCCCGCTGGCTGGGGGCGCCGTTCAATTCGCCGATGGTGATGATACCCCGCGCGGTATGGTGGATGCTTCCCGGCTCCTCCAACGCGGCTCCGATGTAAGCTATGCCGCCGACTACTTTTTCGGCGCCGACCGCGTCGATAAAAAACCGTTCGCTGGCGGCGCCGTTTTGGAGGCTGATGACAACCGTGGTTTTCCCCGCCTGTTCTTTAAGTTGTGGCAGGATACCGGCGGTATCCTTGTGTTTTACGCACAGGAGGATGAGGTCAAGGCCTTCAATCGGCTCAAAGTGCCCGGACACGTGGGGGTAAACATGGAAATCCCCCTGGCAGCTCCGAACTGAAAGGCCGCGCGTCCGCAGCGCATCCAGATGTTCTCCGCGCGCGGTAAAAAAGACTTCATGTCCCGCCGCGGATAACCTGCCGCCAAAATAGCCGCCGACCGCGCCCGCACCCAACACAAGGATTTTCATAATTACGAATTTACCAGAATAGGCCGGTAGCACAATAGGCATTTTATGGGGGGGGATGCCGTAAGCGGGATGATCTGGCGACAGGGCTTAAGCTTGGTAATTATTTCTCATGGTGCAAGGGGGTTAAATATTTTACGTTAATCCCCTTTTGCTGCATAATCCGGGGATGGCACAGTTTGGCACACGGCGTGTTACCCGATCCGAAAAAGAGACTGCTGCCTTCGCGCGGGAGCTGGCGGCGGAACTCCGCGCGGGGGACGTGATTTGCCTTTCCGGTGAACTGGGGGTCGGCAAGACCGCCTTCACCCGCGGATTAGTGGAAGGGTTGCGGGGGGAAGCGAGCGGCACACCGGTGAAAAGCCCTACCTACACCATTTTGAATGTTTACGAGGGATCGCCGCCGATACATCATTTTGATTTCTACCGGGTGGAGAATGCCGGGGATATCATCGCCTTGGGGCTTGACGACTATTGGGGAAAGGGGATTAGTATCGTTGAATGGCCGAAGTCATTCTGTTATTCTCTTCCCGGCAGAATAATTAATGTGACATTGGAAATAGCCGGACAAAACGAACGTATCCTGGAGGTGGGCAAGCCGCTTGATAACCAACACGTTTTACCGTGCGGTTGACCGCCTCAAGGCGACGCTCCGCTTTGCGTTGTTGACCGCCATTCTCGGCATGCTCGTGGCGGGAGGGTACTACATAATGGTTTATCCAGGTTCCGGCAAACCGGGTGGGTGGAATGCGTCCGATGATATTGGCTCCGATGGCGTACGCGGAAGGATCAAGGCGTTCACGATGTCGGAAAAATCCGCCAACGAAGACCGGTGGAATCTCACTGCGGATGTTGTGAGCATGAAGGACGAAGTGAAGGAAATGGCGGAAGTGAGAATGCGTTATCTCCCCGCTATGAAACGGGGGCTGGAGTTGGATATGTCGTCCCGCGCCGCGGTTGTGCAAAATGCTTCAAACGATATCGCGTTCAGCGGCGAGGTGGTGGTTAAAACAGGCGGGGCAACACCAACCGTCCTGCATACCCAATCAATCAACTGGAGCCAGAAAAAGCGCCAGATATCCACCGGCGATGCGGTGCGGCTGGAAAGCCGGAAAGTGGTGATTTCCGGGCGGGGATTGGTGCTTGATGTCGATCGGCAAACAGTCACGGTTCTTAATGCGGTTCAGGCGGCATTTTAGGGCTGGGGATATAACATGAAAGCCATTTTCCACGTTCTGTTTATCGGGCTTACCCTGTCGGCCGCAGTGTGCGGCGCGGAACCGCTGGATCTGAAAACACTAATATCCGCTGACCGTATGAGCACTGAAAGCGGTGAAAACCGTATCATTTTTGAAGGAAATGTGGAAGCCCGGCACAGCAACATGTTGCTCAAGGCGGATCATTTGGAAGTGTATGGTGATGAAAAAAAGGAGAGTTTCACCAAAATTATCGCCACTGGCAACGTGCGCGTGACCAAAGGGGATCACCGGCTGGAGGGGGGGCGCGCTGAATTGACATACGAAGATAAAAAGGTGGTTATTACTGAAAATCCGGTCGTATTTGAGAAGGAAAACAAGATAAGCGGGGAAAGGATAGTTTATTCCTACGACAATGGGGGTATAATAATCGAAGGGGGTAGCGGAAAGAAGGCCTCGGTAGAACTTTCTAACCCAAAACAGACGCAAAAATAGACAGTTAGGGTGCGATACCGTGAAATTGCATTATAAAATATCTGGCAAGCGGAGGTTGATTCTTTGCGGATTTTAAAGGCTGTGGGTTTGGCAAAGACCTATAGGGGCCGTAAAGTTGTTAATAACGTTGATATTCAAATCCAGGAGGGGGAGATAGTAGGTTTGCTGGGGCCAAACGGCGCCGGCAAGACAACCACCTTCTACATGATTGTTGGGCTTACCAGACCTGACGAGGGCGTGGTTCGCCTGGATGATATGGATATAACGCTAATGCCGATGTACCGCCGTTCGCGGCAAGGAATTGGTTATCTTGCTCAAGAGCCGTCGATTTTCCGCAAACTGACGGTAAAGGAAAATATAATGGCGGTGCTGGAGATGATGCCGCTTTCCCGCGACGAACGGGAGAGACGGGCGGTAAACCTGCTGGATGACCTGAAGATCGGGCATTTGGCCGATAGTTCCGCCGCGGCGCTTTCCGGCGGCGAACGGCGGCGGCTGGAGATCAGCCGCACGATGGCGATTAATCCGTCGTTTTTCTTGCTGGATGAACCGTTCGCGGGCATCGACCCGATTGCGGTGATTGAGATACAGGGAATAATAAAAGAGTTGAAGGAAAAAGGGATCGGCATACTGATCACCGACCACAATGTGCGTGAAACGCTGGAGATCGTCGACCGCGCTTATATCATTAACGAGGGGCGCATAATCGAAAACGGCACGCCGGATGTGATCGTTGCGTCTGAAAAGGCGCGCACGTTCTATCTGGGCAAGAATTTTTCAATGAGGTGATTGACTGATGGGCATGGACATAAAGCTTCAGATGAAGCTGTCGCAGCGTCTTATTATGACGCCGGCCTTGCAGCAGGCCATCAAGATGCTCCCCATGACGCGTATGGAACTCATTAGCGCCATACGTCAGGAGATGGAGGAAAATCCGTTTCTGGAAGAAGCATCGAATGAGGACGATACCCAGGAAACGGATGCTGAAGTTGCGCGTGAGGCGGCCGAGGTTCCGGAAGAGCCGGTGCGCACCGAATTCCAGGAAGACGCCGTTATGAAAGACGTTGCCCAGGAGAAAACCAAAACCGATGAAATAGATTGGGATTCGTATCTTCAGGAGGAGGCGTATGACGGGGGAACAGGCGAAGGCTACCAGGAGCGTCCGTCGCTGGAAAATACCCTTAAAGGAAGCGAGTCGCTTTACGACCATCTGCTCTGGCAACTCAACGTCACGGTGCTTGATCCTAAGCTTAACGATGTAGGTCAGATCATCATCGCTGATATTGACGATGACGGCTTTTTCAAAACGCCGGTGGCTGAGATAGTGGAAGAGTCGGGCGCGACATTGGAAGAAGTTACCCGGGTGTTGGACGTCATCAAGCGGTTTGATCCGACGGGGGTTGGCGCCGCCGATGTGAAGGAATGCCTCCAACTCCAGGCGGAGGCGCTGGAGCCGGATGATCCGATCATCCGAGAGATCATCGCGGGGCATCTGGGCAACCTGAGCGAACGCAACTACGCAAAAATCGCCCGCGACCTGGGAGTTGATGTGGAGCGTGTGATGGAGTCAATCGACTTTATCCGGTCCCTCGATCCGACGCCGGGCCGCACCATCAATCCCGAAAAGGCCCACTACGTTGAGCCGGATATCTACCTCATCAAAATGAATGACGATTACCATGTTTTGCTCAACGACGACGGCGTTCCGCGCTTAAAGATCAGCCCCTATTACCGGACCATCCTGAAGGGAAAAGAGCAGGTGCAGGAATCGGCCAAGGAATTCGTTGAGAGCAAATTCCGCGCAGCCGAGTGGCTGATCAAGAGCATCGAGCAGCGCCGCCAGACCATGCTGAAGGTGGGGCGGAGCATAGTGAAGTTCCAGCGCGGATTTTTGGATAACGGCATGTCCCATCTCAAGCCGCTGGTGCTTAAGGATGTCGCGGAGGATATCGGCATGCACGAATCCACCATCAGCCGCGTCACGCGCAACAAGTACATTCACACACCGCAGGGGATTTTTGAATTGAAATTTTTCTTCCACAGCGGAGTGAACAGCTATTTGGGCAATACGGTATCTTCCGTCCGGGTGAAGGAGATGATCAAGAAAATCGTGATGGAAGAAGATCCGAAGAAGCCGGCGAC
>JAHFEJ010000060.1:11812-17103 GCA_023248535.1 Nitrospinales bacterium
GGCGACGGATGACAAAATTGTGAAGATGTTGGAAATGCAGGATGTTAAAATAGCGCGCCGCACGGTGACTAAATACCGGAAGGAACTTAAAGTGCCCCCTGCGTCCAAACGTAAAAAGATATATTAACAAGGAAAGTGAGGAGTTAGATATGCAAATACATATTCATGGCAAACATGTGGAGGTTACTCCCGCCCTGAAAGACTATGCGATGGAGAAGGCCGGCGTTATTAAAAAATTCATCGACTTCAACATACGCACGAACATCACCCTTTCGGTGGATAAATTCCGCCAAAGGGCCGAAGTAACGGTGACGGGCGGCGGCGTGGAGTTCCATAGTGTCGAGGAATCCGAAGACATGTATGCCTCCATCGACAAGGTGATGGACAAGATCGCCGTGCAAGCCAAGAAATACAAGGAGAAACACAAGGCCCATCCCCATGTCCGCGGCGTGGAAATCGCACCTGATTTGGGCGCGGTGGAAGAGTAAGATATTTCAATTCAGCGGAAATGGGCGGCGGTTACGCATAACCGCCGCCGTTTTTGTTTGAAGTGATGATGGATCGGTATCTGTTTTCGGCTATTCTGGATGCCCGGGCAATTATCCCGTCGCTAAGCGCAACAACGAAGGACAGGGCGTTAAGCGAGGTTTCGAGGGTTTTTGCCAGTATCGGCTGGGATACTCCCGAACGGCTCGGCAGTCTTTTTATAGGCCGTGAGCGGCAGGCTTCCACTTCAGTGTGCGAAGGGATTGCCATTCCTCATATCAAGTGGGAGGGGCCGTTTACCGCCGGTTTGGCGTTTTCGCACGCGGGGATCGAATTTGGCGCGTTGGATGGCAAGCCGGTTCATATCCTGTTCCTGTTGGCCGCGCCGCGGGGGCGGGCGGGGGAACACCTTAAGGTCATGGCCCGGATATCGCGCTTGGCGCGGGATGAAGAACGGATGGCCCGGCTGCTAAAAGAAAGCAATGACACCGCCGCCATAATGGGTATAATAAAACATCTTGAGGATGGGCTTTAGGCCGTTTCTCTCGGGATTCTTAAGGGGGTATCAATGGTCGGCATTGTTATTTGCGCGCACGGCAATCTGGCGCACGAGTTTATGAACGCCGCCAATTTCATCACCGGCCAAACTGATGCGTTGAATGCCGTGGCGGTCGATCATAACGTCGAACCGGGCGAAGCGCGCAATTTGGTGAAAGAGGCTATCCGCGCGGCCGACGACGGTAATGGCGTGCTGGTGTTCACCGATATGTACGGAGGAACCCCTTCGAACATTTGCATATCGTTGCAGGGCGATCTGCGAATGGAAATCGTGGCTGGCGTGAATCTGCCCCAGTTGGTAAAAGCCGTAAGTTTGCGGAAAACGCATGACATGGAGACGATGGCGAAGAAACTGCGCGACTACGGCAAAGAAAACATTTATCTCGCCTCGGATTTCCTTCGCGCCAAGGATGCGTAGCGGTACCGTCCCGCTGATCAACCGCTGGGGGATGCATGCACGCCTGGCTTTTCACCTTGCGTCTGAAGCTGGCCGGTTCACCTGCGCGGTTCGTTTGGGCAGCCATGGCCGCTCCGCCGATGGCAAAGATATCATGGCCCTTTTAATGCTGGAAGCGATGCCCGGGGATGAGTTGCGGCTGGAAACTGACGGCGATGATGAAGGTCCGGCCTATGAAGCATTAACCAACTTCTTGCTCAACGATGCCAAACTGCTTTAGACTCGTGCAGTGAAGATATTTAAAGGAATTCTAGCTTCGCCCGGCATCGCAATCGGCAATGCCTATGTACTCAACCGGTTTCGCCTTTCCGTCGTTGAACGGGTGATAGACCGTGCCGAGGTCAAGGGTGAGACCATGCGCTTTATGGCCGCCGTGGAATCGGCGCGCGGCAAAATGATCCAGTCCATCGGGGCTGGAGTCAAGAATCTTACCGAGAACCTGCGTGATATTCTGCACCCCCACCTGCAATTGCTGAACGATCCTACGCTTATTGACCAAAGCGTATTCACGATAGAACGGGAACTGAAAAACGCGGAGTGGGCGTTGAAAACCACCTACGACAATCTGGCCCAGCGTTTCGAGAGGATCCGCGACCCCTATTTTAAGGAGCGGGTACATGACATTGAAGCGGTGGTGGATAAGGTGATGCATGAGTTGATGGGGCGCAAAGAGGAAGGGCTTGAAAGCCTTACCGAGCCGGTGGTGGTGTTTGCCCACGATCTTACCCCTTTTGATACGGCGCAGATGTCCAGCAAACATGTACTTGGTTTTGTGACCGAGACGGGGGGAAAAACGTCGCATACCGGGATCATTGCATCATCATTGCGGATACCGGCGGTTATCGGCATCCCCAAGATAACGAAGGGGGTGCAAACGGGTGATCCTGTCATCATAGACGCGCTTACGGGCGTGGTGCTGGTAAATCCCACGGACCACCAGTTCCAGATATATAACCGCAAACGCCAGCAGTTCTTCTACCATGACCGGGAACTGGAAAAGGAATCAAAGCTGCCAGCCGCTACGCTTGACGGCAAAACAGTAACGATAATGATGAATATCGAATCGTCGCACGATATTCATACCGGGTCGAAACACGGGGCCGAAGGGATCGGGCTGTATCGCACGGAGTTCTTATTTGTGCGCGATAATCGGCTACCGGACGAGGAGGAGCAATACGAGGATTACCGCAAGGTGGCCGAAAGCATTGCACCCCACGCGGCTATCATTCGCACGCTTGATCTGGGCGGGGATAAGGTGTCCGGCGATTTTGTGGAAGAGCCGGAAGATAATCCGGCCCTGGGATTACGGGCCATCAGGTATTGCCTTCGCAATCCAGCCGTTTTTCGCGCCCAACTGCGCGCTATCCTGCGGGCATCGGTTCATGGCAACCTGAAAGTCATGTTCCCGATGGTCAGCAGCATCGAGGAAATACGCCGGGCCCAGAACCTCATGGCCAGCTCGATGCGCGAATTGAAAAAAGAAAAAGTGCCGTTCAACCGCGACATTGAAGTGGGGATGATGATCGAAACCCCTTCGGCGGCCCTTATGGCCGAGCAGTTCGCCCAGTATGTCGACTTTTTTTCCATTGGCACCAATGACTTGATCCAATATCTGCTGGCTATTGACCGGGGTAACCAGAAAGTGGCCCACCTGTATCAGCCATTGAACCCGGCGGTGATCCGCCTGCTGCACATGGTCATCAAAGCCGCCAATCAGAATAACGTTGCCGTAAGCGTTTGCGGCAAGATGAGCGCCGATCCGCTTTACGCCTACCTGTTGCTCGGCATGGGGGACGTTGAAGCCCTCTCCATGGAACCCCACTCCATCCCCAAGGTGAAAAAATTCATCCGCGGTATTTCGTTATACGATGCCCGCAAACATGTTCAGAAAATACTGCAACTTCAGCACGTGCGCGATATCAAGAAGTACCTCATCGCAAACATTTCGCCGCTGCTGACAGAGGGGATGTTCTCCGAATTGACCGTGGAGGATTGAACCCGCTTCACGGGTTGCAAAGCGGAAATGGCGGAGAATAAGCCGAGAATATCGATATTCCGCGCGGCTTCCACGGTGGCGCTGTTCACGCTTCTGAGCCGTGTTTTCGGCTTCGTACGCGACATGGTGGTGGCGAACTACTTTGGCACGAAATCGATGGCGGACGCTTTTTTTATCGCATTCCGCATTCCCAATATGTTGCGCCAGCTTACCGCCGAAGGGGCGCTTTCGGCTGCCTTCGTGCCGTTGTTCACAAAAACCGCCATCGAAGACCGGAAAAAAGCATTCCGCTTCGCCAACAACCTGCTGGTGACGCTTAGCATTTTCCTTACCGCCGTCACCGTGGTTGCCATTATTTTCGCGCCCTTGCTGCTTAAGGGGATTGCCGTGGGATATACCGACGAGCCGGAAAAATTTCAGCTCACCGTGCATCTGACCCGTTTGCTGTTTCCCTATCTGGTATTAATATCGCTGGCGGCGGTTTTCATGGGCATGCTCAACACCATGCATCATTTCTCCTCGCCTGCCGCGTCGCCGGTGCTGCTCAATATCGCCATAATCTTCGCCACTGTGTTTTTACGCGATACTTTTTCGTTGCCCGTCTATTCCCTGGTAGTGGGGGTATTGGCCGGGGGATTTTTGCAGTTGGCCATCCAGATTCCGTTTGCCGTTAAAGAGGGGTGGGTGTTTGAATGGGTGTTCGAGCCGGGGCACGAACTGATCAGGCGGATCGTGCTGCTCACCATTCCCGCCACGTTTGGCATCGCGGTGGCCGAGATCAACCTCTTTGTCGATACGATGCTCGCATCGCTGCTGAGTGAAGGGTCGGTCTCGTACCTCTATTACGCGCAGCGGCTGGTGCAATTTCCGATGGGCGTTTTTGGCGTGGCGATGAGCACCGCGTTGCTCCCCGCGCTGTCGGTACAGAGCGGCAGGCGGGAGATCGGCCAGATGATAGAAACCATTTCGAAATCCTACCGGGCCACGATGTTTCTCATCGTGCCTTCGATGGTGGGGCTTTTTGTTCTGCGGGAACCGATTGTGCAACTTATCTATGAACACGGCGAGTTTACCCATGTTTCCACTCAACAGACGGCCTTTACACTTGCCTTCTTCTGCGTGGGACTTTTGGGGTTTTCCGGCGTGAAGATTTTTGTTTCCGCGTTTTATGCGATGGGGGACACCAAAACTCCCGTGAAAATAGCGGCCACGGCGATGATTCTCAATATCGTTTTCAACCTCATACTGATGAAGCCGCTACAAGCGGGGGGATTGGCCCTTGCCACCTCATTGAGTTCCACCATAAACATGTTCACGCTGGTGTGGCTGTTAAGCAAGCGGCTGGGCGGCCTGGATGGCCCGCGCATCTGGCGCTCATTCGGGCAGATAAGCGTGGCGTCGCTGGCGATGGCCTCGGGTATCTGGCTTGCCTGGGGAACTATTTTTGGCGGCGGCTATACGGTTGCCGGCTTGACTGCCATGCTGTTGCTGGCTGTCGCGATCTATCTAGGAGCCGCCGCGCTGTTGAAGCTGGAGGAGATCGACTACGTTAGCGCCGCTTTGCGCCGGAAACTCTCGGCGAAAAAGGTCTAGCGGGTTTTCGGTTAGTTCCCGCCCCGCGTCCCTCGGAAGGTCTATCGCGTCCTGCGGCATCCCTTCGCGGAGGCGCAAAAGGTCTGTCGCGTCCTGCGGCATCCCTCCGGGGTGGTGCAAACGGTCTGTCGCGTCCTGCGGCATCCCTCCGGGGTGGTGCAAACGGTCTGTCGCGTCCTGCGGCATCCCTCCGGGGTGGTG
>JAHFEJ010000061.1 GCA_023248535.1 Nitrospinales bacterium
TTTACGATGTCGGCGGCAAAGCGCCGGCGGTGAAAAGCGCGGTATCCCGCTATGGGGTTTATCAACCGATGCTCAAACCGTCCGCCGCGCGTTATCACATAACGCAGCCCGCCCAACGCCTCGCAGTGACCTTTTACCATTTGTTGAAGGCGGCGGCGAAGGGGTGCGATGTGCGGTATCACCTGCTTCCCCCCGTCATCCGGCTGCTGAACGGAGTTGGCGGCGCGGCGATGGACTCTATCGTTACCGGCCTGCTGCAAGGGGGCGCGGCGGCGGGGCCGGTTTCCTTCCACCTCTGGAATAACCGCAGCGGGGGAAGCGCGCTGAAAATGGGGAACGTAAAAATCACGGCTGCGCTTTCAGATGGTGCGTACGCGGGGGGAAGCTATCCGCGCGGCGCGGAATTTGTGGCAGGCAGATGGGTGGAGCTGAAAAGC
The DNA here is from genome assembly GCA_023248535.1 of Nitrospinales bacterium. Classification (GTDB taxonomy): domain Bacteria; phylum Nitrospinota_A; class UBA7883; order JACRGQ01; family JACRGQ01; genus JACRGQ01. The sequence goes on from JAHFEJ010000061.1 coordinate 438, forward strand.
GCGGGCGTGCTGGGGGCAGGAGCGGTTGACGACGCCCAAGCGGTTTTTTCGCCGGTCGGCGGCGAACCGGGCACGGGGGGATTGGCGGTGGGGGCGATCCCCGCCAACGCGGGGCGGGTGATCGCGATGCGGATCAATGTCCCCATATCGCCGCTTACCCCTTTTTCGGCCACGCCGCGGTTGGACATTGTGTATGACGTTTGTGCCGATCCCGGATTCGGCGGCAATTTTGGAAGCTATTTTGGAGGATGAATCATGACCGTTGAATCTGTTCTCGCCCACGGCCTGAAGACCAGCGTGTACGGCAGCCAGTGGAATATCGAGTATGCCGAAAACCTGGCGCTGCTCGATCCCAACCGCATAACGAGCGGTCTGCTGGCGAACCGTCCGGCGGCAGGCGCGGCGCGCCGTTTTTATTTCGCGGCGGACAACCAGAAGCTCTATTACGATACCGGCGCGGCGTGGATCGAACAGGCCGGCGCGCCGGCGGCCCACGCATCGTCGCACGCCGGCGGCGGGGCCGACGCGGTTACGCTGGCGCAATCGCAGGTAACCAACCTCACCGCCGATTTGGCGGGAAAGGAACCGGCGAACGCGAACATCCAGGCGCATATCGCCGCCATCTCAAATCCCCATGCGGTGACGAAGGCGCAGGTCGGCCTCGGCGGGGCGGACAACACCAGCGATGCCAACAAGCCGGTATCCACCGCGCAACAGGCCGCGTTGAACCTCAAGCAGGACATTTCGGGCAAAGATGCCGGCGGCGGCTATGCGGGGTTGACGCTGTTCAAGATAAACTTCAAAAACGCGCTTAACACCATCACCAGTTTTTTTACAAACGCCAACACGGCGGCGCGAACGTACACGTTCCAGGACCGCGACGGCACGATCGCCGACAACACCGACCTCGCCGGGAAGGCGGCAGATGGCGCGGTAGTGCACAACACCGGCAATGAAACGGTGGCCGGCGTAAAAAACTTTTCAGACACCACCGACGCAACCGGGCCGGCGGCGGCGGGGGCTTTATTCAGCGGCGGCGTGGGGATAGCGAAAAAGCTGTTCGTGGGAACGCTTCTTGACCTTTCCGCCGCGACGGCGGGGCAAATCAAATTCCCGGTAACGCAGAACGCCAGCGCGGACGCCAACACGCTGGACGATTACGAGGAAGGCACATGGACTCCCGCCGATGGAAGCGGCGCCGGCCTTTCTTTTATTTCACCGGTCGGTAAATACACAAAAATAGGGCGCATGGTTCATGTCTGGTTTGACGTTACCTATCCGAGCACCGCCAATGTAAGCAACGCGGCATTGTCGGGACTGCCATTTACATCAATGGCCGGAACTCCGTATGGCGGTGGCAACTATTCATACACGGATTACGCGGGCGATTTAAGCACAACAGTGTCCTCCAGCGCCACCACGCTAGACTTTACGGGCGGCGGCGGCTATCGCTCCAACGCCAATCTTTCGACAAAGCGCGTTATTGGCTTTGCATTTTACGCCTCATAAAGGAGATTTACCCATGATAACGAAAACTTCCAAAGTCGACCAGATAACCATAGGTGAAAACGGCATCATCAACTACCGCGTCGCAACCGTCATTGCTGAGAATGGGGTTGAGCTTGCTAAATCGTATTGGCGCGGGTCTATCGTGCCGGGACAAAGCTTGGCGGGCGTCCCGCAGGAAGCCGCGGATGTGGCGAACCTTAAATGGACGCCGGGAGTAATCGCGGCCTATAAAGCGCAGGCAGCCGCCACCGCGTAATTGCCAGTGAAGGATATAAACATTTGACCTGCGGCTGGTCCGGCGGCGTAACCGGTACATCGCGCAATAAATGGGAAAGGCCGGGGGGATTTCCCCGGCTTTTTCTACCGGATCATGCGGCGGCCAAAACGGCGTGCCGCGGGTTGTTCACTTCGGAAACCTGGCCGGCGCCTTGATGTTCCTCCAGCCCCCCTGCCCGTCGAGCGCTTGCATGAAAGCGACGACATCTTTTTGTTCGGCATCGGTGAGGTTGAGCGGCTCCATCAGCGGGTCGAGGTTGGCGTTCGGGAAGCCCCCCTTGTTGTAGTAGGCCACCACTTCCTCCAGCGTCTTTTCCTGGCCGTTGTGCATATACGGCCCGGTGGCGGCGATGTCGCGCACAGTGGGGGTTTTGAACGCCCCCCTGTCGGCGGCGTCCTTCGTCACATTCTGGCGGCCGGTATCCGGCTCTTTCGCATTCATGCCGACGCCGATGTTGTGATACAGCTCATCGGTGAAATTCACGCCGCCGTGGCAAGTGGCGCAGCGCGCCTTGCCGTTGAACAGCTCCATGCCGCGCACTTCGGCCCCGCCCATCGCCTTCCTGTCGCCCGCCTGATACCGGTCGTATTTCGAGTTGCCGGAAAGAACCGTCCGCTCGAAAGCCGCAATGGCCTGCGCCACCCGGTCGATATTGATGCCGGGCTTGCCGAACGCGCGGGCGAACAGCGGGTGGTACCCCTTGATGTTTTTCAGCTTCGCCACCACCGCATCGTGATCGGGCATTCCCATTTCAATCGGATTGGTGAGGGGGCCTTTGGCCTGCTCTTCCAGGCTGATGGCGCGGCCATCCCAGAACTGCGCGTCGGAGAGCGCGCGGTTGATGACCGTCGGCGCGCTGCGGCCCCCCTTCTGCCCCTTGATGCCGGTGGAGACGGGGGCGTTGTCGGTAAAACCCCTCTCCGGCGCGTGGCAGGAGGCGCAGGCGACCGTATCGTCGGCGGAAAGACGTTTGTCGAAATAGAGGAGGCGGCCCAGTTCCACCTTCGCATTGGACATCGGGTTGGCGGCGGGAATTTTCAGATCGCCCGGCGCGATGCCGGCGGGGACATCCCATTTGTAGGGGGCCTCTTTTACGCCCCTTTTCGCTTCGGCGGGAACGCCCCCGCCAACAAGGGCCACGACAGCGATAACGAAAACAAATTTATGCCAGAGTTTCATTGAAGATGCCTCCTTACATTCCAGGTAACGCGATTACCGGCGCACGGCCGATGCCACTTTCGTCTTCCCATTGTAATCCACATTGCGCCAACGGCGGGGGTGGAAAGAAAGACGCGCGGTCAAGAATTGCTTCTCTTCCCGCATACTTGTGTTCTATATTTAGAAAATGAATTTTGCGCCGGTGATCCTTTCAGGCGGAGATGGGGTACGGCTGTGGCCCCTGTCGCGCGAACTGCATCCAAAACAGTTTCTTTCCCTCACCGCCGAAAAGACGCTTCTGCAGGAAACGGCCTGCCGTCTGGACGGGCTGGCGCTGGAAGGAATCGGCGTCAATCCGCCGGTTATCGTCTGCGGGACTGAATCGCGCTTCATGGTCAAGGAGCAGATGGACGAGGTGGGGCGGCGCGATTGTTCCATCGTCCTCGAATCGGCGGGGCGGAACACGGCCCCGGCCCTTACGCTTGCCGCGCTTGAAATCGTTGCCGCGCACGGCGACGCGGTGATGGGGGTTTTTCCCGCCGATCATGTGATCCGCGAACCACGCCGCCTTCATCAGGCCATCCGGCAAGCCCTGCCGTTGGCTATGGAGGGCATGATCGTGGCCTTCGGCGTTGAGGCGGCGAGGCCGGAATCCGCCTACGGCTACATCAAAAAGGGGGCCGCCCTCGCGGGGCACGGGGGAAACGAGATCGCCCTGTTCATCGAGAAACCCGATGCGGAAAAAGCAAGGGAGTGGTTTGGCGCCACCGATTATTACTGGAACAGCGGCATTTTTCTATGCAAAGCGTCGGTATGGCTGGAGACGGTACGGCGGCTCAATCCCGGCATTCACGGGTGCGCCGTCAAAGCCCACGAGGGGGGCAGGCGCGACGCTCTTTTTTTTCACGCCGGGGATCAGTTCCGGGAATGTCCCAACGAATCCATCGACCGCTGCGTGATGGAGAAACTGGGCGGGCCGGGCATGGACAAAACCGGCGCGGTTCTTCCGCTGGATGCGGGGTGGGGGGATGCCGGTTCGTGGGCCGCCCTGTGGAACCTGCTTGAAAAAAACAAAGATCAAAACGCCGCGTGGGGGGATGTGTTCGCCCATGACACGCGCAACTCGCTGCTGCTATCCGAGACGCGCCTGCTGGCGGCCTTGGGACTGGACGATGTCATCGTCGTTGAAACGGCCGACGCCGTGCTGGTGGCCAAAAAACCGCACGCCGACCAGGTGCGCAACGTGGTGGCGTGGCTGAAAGAGAAAAAACGGCAGGAGCATATCAGCCATCAACGGGTGTTCCGCCCGTGGGGATATTATCAGGTGATCGACGCGGGGGAACGCTATCAGGTGAAGCGGATCACGGTGAAACCGGGCCAATCGCTTTCGCTGCAAAAACACATGCGGCGCGCCGAGCACTGGGTGGTGGTGAAGGGAACGGCAAAAGTGACCCGCGGCGAAGAGATGTTCGACCTGGCGGAAAACCAAGCCACCTTTATCCCCATCGGGGCGATGCACCGGCTGGAAAACCGGGAGGCCGAGCCGCTGGAGATGATCGAGGTGCAGTCCGGCGCTTACCTGGGCGAAGACGACATCATCCGCTTCGACGACAAATACAAACGCCCGTAAGCCGGGCTTATTCTATCAACAGGCCGAAGCGGTCCCAGCGGATGCCGAGCGGAAAGATGTGATCCACATCGCGCGACCAGTAGAGGACGAAGGCGCGGCCGATGACCTTGTCGCGCTCAAGGAAACCCCAGAAGCGGCTGTCCTGGCTGTTTTCGCGGTTGTCGCCCATCACGAAATATTTATCGGACGGCACCGCCGCCGGCCCAAAATCGTCGCGCGGAATGATGCGCATGTGGTCAAGCGCGTCATGGAAGGCGTACCGCTCGCTCAGCGGCGCGCCGTTGATGTAAACCGCCCTTGCGCGCACTTCCACCGTATCGCCGGGCAGTCCGATGATCCTTTTGATGAAATCGCGGCTCTCGTCGCCGGGGTACTTGAAAACGATGATATCGCCGCGCGCCGGCGGGCGGACGTGATACGTCACTTTATCCACCAGCAGTTGGTCGCCCACCAGCAATGTGGGGATCATGGAGCCGCTGGGAATACGGAACGCCTGCGCCACAAAGGTGCGGATGAGCAGCGCGGCGACGAGGGCGACGAGTATCGCCTCGATGTATTCGCGGAAAAGCCCCTTCCCCCGCGGCGGTGTTCCGTATGTCATCGCCGCGCGTCAGCCCAGCAGCTTTCCAAAACGCTCCCAGCGGATCTCGCCGGGGAACGTCCTGTCGGGGTTGCGCGACCAGTAAAGGACAAAGGCGTGGCCGATGATCCTGTCCCGGTCTAAAAAGCCCCAGACGCGGCTGTCGGCGCTGTTCTCGCGGTTATCACCCATCATGAAGTAGTTGTCCGGGGGAACGGTGACCGGGCCGAAATCGTCGCGCAACAACACGCGGTCTTCGGCGGGTTCGGTGTGATGCGCGTAGACGGCATCCGCCAGCGGCGCGCCGTTGATGTAGACCACGCGGTTGCGTATTTCCAGCGTTTCCCCCGGCAGCGCGATGACCCGCTTGATGAGATCGCGGTCGGGGCGCGTGGGGTCTTCAAACACGACGATCTCGAACCGTTCCGGCCTGCGGAAGCGGTAGGCGAGCTTGTCCACCAGCAGGCGGTCGCCTATCTGGAGCGTAGGGAGCATGGAGCCGCTGGGGATCTCGAAGGCTCCCACCACGGTGGCGCGGAAAATGAACGCGAAGACGAGGGCCGCGATGGCGGCCTTGGCGTAATCCCACAACAACGCTTTACCGGTCACGGGGGCCTACCGTTTCAACACCGCGAGGAACGCGGATTGGGGGATCTCCACGTTGCCGATCTGTTTCATCCGTTTTTTCCCCTCTTTCTGCTTTTCCAGCAGCTTCCGCTTGCGGGTGATATCGCCGCCGTAGCACTTGGCGAGCACGTTCTTGCGCAGCGCCTTCACCGTCTCGCGCGAGATGACACGGCTGCCGATGGCCGCCTGTATCGCCACATCGAACATCTGGCGCGGGATCAGCTCGCGCATCTTGCTCACGATGTCGCGCCCGAAATTATACGCCTTGTCCTTGTGAACGATGAAGCCGAGGGCGTCTATCGGATCGCCGTTCACCAGTATGTCCATTTTGACCAGTTGGGCCGGCTGGTAACCGTGGTTCTCGTAATCCACCGAGGCGTACCCCTTGGTGGCGGTCTTGAGCTTGTCGAAGAAATCGAGCACCACCTCGTTGAGCGGCAGGAGGGCCACCACCATGACGCGCTTGACGCCGATATATTCCAGCTTTTCCTGCACGCCGCGTTTTTCCTCGATGAGGGCGAAGATCGGCCCCAGATATTCGTCCGGCGTGAAAATGGTGGCGCGGATGACCGGCTCCTCGATCATCTCATAATGCTCCGGCAGGCTGTTCGGGTTGTCGATGATCCGCACATCTCCCGGCATCACCGTTAAGCGGTAGCTTACGGTGGGGGAGGTGGTGATGAGGTTCATGTTGAATTCGCGCTCCAACCGTTCCTGGATGATCTCCATGTGCAGGAGGCCGAGGAAACCGCAGCGGAAGCCGAAGCCGAGCGCGGCGGAGGTTTCGGGCAGGAACTCGAACGACGCGTCGTTGAGGTGCAGTTTTTCCAGCGCCTCGCGCAACGCGCCGTATTTGTCCCCCTCCACCGGATAGAGGCCGCTGAACACCATCGGCCGCGCCTCTTTGAACCCTTCCAGCGGCGCGGGAGCGGGATTGGCGGCGTCGGTGACGGTATCCCCCACTTTGGTGTCGGCCACCGTTTTGATGCTGGCGTTGAGGAAGATAACCTCGCCGGGGCCGGCGGATTTCACTTCGCGGGCGAACGGGGCGAATATCCCCATCTGCGTCATCGGGTATTCGGTGCCCGTTCCCATGAACCGTATCTTCATGGCGGGGGTGAGCGTCCCCTCGAAGATGCGGGCCAACACCACCACGCCGCGGTAACTGTCGTACCAGCTATCCAGCACCAGCGCCTTCAGCGGCCCGGCGGGATCCCCCTTCGGCGGCGGGATCCGCTTGACGACCGCCTCGAGCAGGTCCTTCACGCCGATGCCGGATTTGCCGGAGGTGAGGATCGCCTCCTCGGCATCGATGCAGAGGATGTCCTCAAGCTGGTGTTTCACCATGTCGAGGTCGGCGTTGGGCAGGTCTATCTTGTTGATGACCGGAATGACCGTCAGATTGTGCTCCGTGGCAAGGTGCAGGTTCGCCAGGGTTTGCGCCTCAATCCCCTGGGATGCGTCGATCAGCAGCAGCACCCCTTCGCACGCCTTGAGGCTGCGCGAGACCTCGTAGGAAAAGTCGACGTGTCCCGGCGTGTCGATGAGGTTGAAGATGTATTCTTTGCCGTCTTCGGCTGTGTAGTTGAGCCGGACGGTTTGGGCCTTGATGGTGATCCCCCGCTCGCGCTCCAGTTCCATGTTGTCGAGGAGCTGGTCTTTCTTTTCGCGCGCGGTGATGGCGCCGCAAATATCAAGGATGCGGTCGGCCAGCGTCGACTTGCCGTGGTCGACGTGGGCGATGATCGAAAAGTTCCTGATGTTTTCCATAAATGAACTGTGTATCTTAACACAATGCCGGGGCACCCTATCACGGGAAAAGCCCAAACCAGCCGCGGAAAGCGGAAAGCCCGCAAAACGGGCCGCCGGGTCGCGCGGAAAGCGGTTAAAACCGCTTACGCCGTTGACTTACAAGCAATTGATAATATTGACGGTCGCGGCCATATTGTAATTTTCCTAAAGTTTTTTGCCGGTCGATCCGATATAAATTCAGGCAGATATATCGCAAATTCACCGTTTTTTGGAGGCATTATGAAAGTACAGGGAAACGACGCCAGCGCCAATGTGAAGCAGATGATTGCGGCTTCGCAAAACAGCCAGCCCAAGGCCGCCAAAGGGGGCGACTCCGACGGTGATAACGACAAGGCCCGCGAAGCGAGCGAGCAACGGAATGCCGACACCAAAGGCGGCAACGTTAACGCCACCGCCTGATACCGGGCGCTTTAACGCCTCCAACTGAATTTTCCGGGCAGGTACAGGCACTTGCCTGTACCTTGACCTGTGAGCCGCCAGATTTCTCCTGCGGAGAAAAGTACATGCTGAGAGCATGTACCCACCCGGAAATAATAACCCGGCCCGTTGGATTGGTGCCCCCCGGAAATAACCGCTCCTGCATCCCCTCTTTGCGACGAAGGGAATGATTTTTGAAAATTTCAGGCTGATGCACTGCCGCAAAAATGTCATGTTGCAGAACAATCCTCCTTTAGTGTTAAATATGCCTTCAAAGACATATGCAACCGGTTATCGTGGGTAACGCGGCCAGCATAATGCGGTTGGCTTGGGGGGATGGCGGCAGTGCACAAGGTTAAAAAAGCGATATTGCCAGTCGCGGGAATGGGAACCCGTTTCTTACCCGCAAGCAAGGCGATGCCCAAGGAAATGTTGACCCTCGTCGATAAGCCGGTCATCCAGTATATCGTCGAAGAGGCCATCGCCTCTGGCATCGAAGAGATCATCATGGTCACGGGGCGCGGCAAAAACGCCATTGAAGACCACTTTGACCGCTCGCTGGAGCTGGAACACCACCTGGAAAAACGGGGCCAAAAGACCGAGTTGGAAAAGGTGAGGAAAATCTCCGACCTGTGCGACTTCTGGTATGTCCGCCAAAAAGAGCCGTTGGGGCTGGGGCACGCCATTTTGCGGGGGCGCGACATGATCGGCAACGAGCCGTTCGCCGTGCTGCTGGGGGATGACGTGATGTACTCCGACCGGGAGCCGGTGCTGATGCAACTCATCGAAACCCACCTTCAAACCAACGCCAGCGTCATCGGTGTTCAGGAGGTGGCGGAATCGGAAATTTCCAAATACGGCGTGATCGACCCGCAAACCGGTGACCACCCGCCGCACACCGTGCTGGTAAAAGGACTGGTGGAAAAACCGCCGCTTGAAAAAGCCCCCTCCAAACTGGCCGTACTGGGGCGCTACATCCTTACCCCGGAGGTATTTTACTTTCTGGAGAAAGTGGAACACGACCACAAGGGGGAGATACAGCTCACCGATGGGCTGAACTTGCTGTGCAAGGAATCCCCGGTCTACGCCCATGACTTTTACGGCATACGGTACGATACCGGCGACAAGCTGGGATTCCTCAAAGCGACCGTGGAGCACGGCCTGCGGAACGCCGACATGGGGAACGAATTCCGCGAATACCTCTCCTCGCTGAGACCGCCGGTGGACCGCCGCAAACGCGGCAGCGACGCCGTCCAGAAATAGCCCGGCTTACGCCGGGGCGGCGCAAACCGTGTTGCTCCGGGGTCAACCATTCAGCCTCACGCCTGTCCGGCGGAAAACGCGATGAGCTTGACATATCTTACCATCTCACATAACATTTTATTGACGGGCATGATCTTAAACAGACATCATCTGGCAAGTGCCGGTTTGATCTCAATAGCCGGCTTGCGGAGCAGGCGCGCATGGAACGTAAAGCAACGCAGATAACGGCACAGATCAAACGCCTATCGCATATCGGCATCGCGCTTTCGGCCGAACATGACCTGGACAAGCTGCTTGAGATGATCGTGGATGAGGCGCGGCAGTTTACGTTGGCCGACGCAGGCACGCTCTACATACTGGAGGACAACCACCTCCAGTTCAAAATACTCCAAAACGACACCTTCAAAACCCGGATGGGGGGCGCTACGGGCGCGGCGCTGGCCCTTCCTCCCGTGCCGCTATCGAAAGACAACGTATCGGCCTATGTCGCGCTTACCACGGAGACAGTGAACATTCCCGACGTTTATCACGCGGAAGGGTTCGATTTTACCGGCCCGCGCAAGTACGATCAGGCAACGGGGTACCGTTCGAAATCGATGCTCGTGGTTCCGATGACAAACCAGGAGAATGAAACGATCGGCGTGCTTCAGCTTTTGAACGCAAAGGATGCGGTTACCGGCGAGGTCATTCCGTTCGGCGCCGAGTTCGAGGAACTCACCAAATCGTTGGCATCGCAGGCGGCGGTCGCCATCACCAACGCCAAGCTTTTGCACGACATGGAAAACCTGTTCGATTCGTTTGTCACCGTCATGGCGACGGCAATAGACGAACGCTCCCCCTATACCGGAGGCCACATCAGAAATGTGGCGGTGTTGGGCATTATGGTGTGCGAGGCGTTAAACGCGGTCAAGGAGGGCAAATATGCCGACGTTTATTTTTCCAGGGAACAGCTCAAGGAAATGAGGGTCGCCGGGTGGATGCACGATATCGGCAAGATAACAACCCCCGTGCATGTGGTGGACAAAGCCACGAAGCTGGAGACGATCATCGACCGCATAGCGATGGTGCGCAACCGGTTTCAGATGATCGGAAAAATACGGCAGTGCGAATGGCTGGAACGCAAGGTGGCGATGATGCGCGCCGGGGCGCCGGAGGCCGAAATCGCCGCCGCGGAGGCGGCGGTGAACGAACAGGCGGAAAAGCTGCGGGCCGATATGGAATTCATAGCGGCTTCGAACAAAGGGGGCGAGTTCATGGACGACGCCAAGGTGAACCGGATAAAGGAGATCGGTTCCCGTACCTATATGCTGGACGGCGCCACAGAGCCGTATCTTACGGAAGATGAAATTTCAAACCTGACCATACGGAAGGGAACCTTGCTGGCTTCCGAACTGAAGATAATGCGCGATCACATCGTGCTGACCATAAAGATGCTGGAGAAGATACCGTTCACGAAGAAACTGAAAAATGTGACGGAATTCGCCGGCGCGCATCATGAATGCATGGATGGCTCCGGCTACCCCAAAGGGCTGAAAGGGGATCAAATCCCGCTGGAAGGGCGCATCCTGATGCTCGTTGACATTTTTGAGGCGCTGACCGCCGTTGACCGGCCCTACAAAAAGCCGATGCCTGTTGAAACGGCGCTCAACATCTTAAAGATGGATGCCGAAAAGGGAAAGCTGGACAAGGACCTGCTGGAACTTTTCATAAAAGCCGACATTCACGGACAATTCCGGAAAAAATTTCCGGTGCCGCCCGGCACGTATGACGATCAGCCCAAGGAGAAAAAATAGGTTCAACCGGTTATGGTCAAGAGGCGCGGGCGGCCTCGGCGATCCTGGGCAGGCGTTCCAGAAGATAGTCGATATCCTGAACCGTATTGTAAACGCCGACGCTGATGCGGAGCGAGCCTTGGATCACGTTCCGCGGAATGCCCATCGCCACCAGCACATGCGACGGTTCCGCCGAGCCGGAGGCGCAGGCCGAGCCGGTGGAAAGCGCGATCCCCTGCATATCGCACTGGATGAGAAGCGTCTCCCCTTCCGCCCCCTCGATGCTGACGTTGAGCGTGCCCGGCAGCCGATGCTCCGGGTGGCCGTTGAGCCGCACGGAGGGGATTTTTTCCATGATGCCCGCTTGCAGCCGGTCGCGCAGCGCGGCGATCTTTTTTGCATCTTCGGCCAAACCCTGCCGGGCCAGTTCGCACGCCACCCCTAATCCCACGATACCCGCCACGTTTTCGGTTCCCGCGCGTATGCCGCGCTCGTGGTGGCCGCCGGTGATGAGCGGATGTATCTTCACCCCTTTGCGGATGTAGAGCAGCCCCATCCCTTTGGGGGCATACAGCTTGTGGGCGGACATCGAAAGCATGTCAACGCCCAGTTCGTTAACATCGATCGGTATCTTCCCGGCGCTCTGCGCGGCGTCGGAATGCATGAGGGCGCCACGCGCGCGGGCCGCCTCGGCGATCCGGCGCACCGGCTGGATGGAGCCGGTTTCGTTGTTGGCGTGCATCACCGAAACGACCGCGGTGGTATCGTCAAGGACGGCGGCCACCACGGCGGGATCGGCCACGCCGTACCGGTCCACCCCCACCACCGTTTGGCAATAGCCGTTTTGGGCAAGGTATCCGGCGGTGGCAAGGACCGCCGGATGCTCAATGGCGCTGGTGACCACACGCCATGAGGCTCCGCGCGGTTTGGCAAAGGCGGCCCCTTTGAGCGCCGTGTTGTCCGATTCGCTGCCGCCGCCGCAAAAGTAAACCTCTTCCGGCTGCGCGCCGATGAGCGCGGCGGCTTTTTCGCGCGCCTCCTCGATGCGGGCGCGGACGGATCGGCCGAACCAGTGGGCGCTGCTCGGATTGCCGTACTGGTCGCAGAGATACGGCAGCATCGCCTCCACCACCTCCGGGCGCAACTGCGTGGTGGCGTTGTTATCAAGGTATACCCGCCGGAATTCCTGCGGCTCTCCGCCCATCCCCTTTTCCTTGCCCACCGCGCGCGAGATCACATCCGCATGGCGGCCAGCCGCTCATCGCTGATGGCCTGTACGCGCATGATCTCTTTTTCGGCACCGGCGGCGGTGCCGACTTCCACCTCAACTTCGGCCCCCGCCGGGGCGTCGCTGTAGCGGGCGGCTATCATGCAGGCGGTGGCGGTGACGCCGTTTTCATGCGCCCCCTGGATCACCACGCACGGCCCTTTGTGGTCTTTCACCCAGATCACGGTGTCGTTGCCCTGGATCATCTTCAGCAGTTTTTCGTTTTCATCGTTGTTGCGCCCCACGATCACCTTGGCGGTGTCGGAAACCCTGAAATGCCGCCCCACGCGCAACATCCGCGTCTCCTTGACGGTCGTATCGGTGGAATGCCCCAGCAGGTCGCGCATCTTCACCGCGAACTGTTGGTCGGTCAGCAGGCAGCCCCCGGACGAGCAGAGATTCTCCTCGTCGATGCCGAGTTCGCGGCCGACCTCCACCTGCGGCTTGCGCGACCGGCCCGAAATGGCGAGCATCTCCTCGCGGTTGATCCACCCTTCTTTTTCGGGAATGGTCGGTTCCAGCAGGGCGGCGGAGAGCGGCCGGACAATAAGCCCCTTCAGGCCGGCTTCCCGCTCGATGATGGCGAGCCGGTCGCGTTTTTGCGACATCGGGCGCTGGCTCAGCACCTCGCCGGTGAAGATGAACTTGGCCCCCATCTCCTCCATAACCTTTTTCGTCTGCGAGAACATCATGATGCGGCAGTCAACACACGGATTAAGCCCCTGGCCGAAGCCGTGCTTCGGGGCGCGGAGCATGTTGATGTACTCCTCCCCCATGAACAGCGTTTTGATCGGCAGCCCCATCTCTTCGGCGATGCGGTGGGCGGTACTTTTGCAGCTGTCGGCCTGCTTCCTGGTGCAGTTGCAGAAAGGGCTCATGAAATTGAGTACGGTCACGTCATACCCCAGTTTCACCATCAGCCGCACCGCGATGTTGCTGTCCAGCCCCCCGGAAAGGAGGCCGAGGCATTTTATGTTTTTCCTGTCCATGATGCTCCTGTCAAATGTATTGCGCGCTAGAATTGAACTTTAACGTCAATGAACGCGTCTTTTTTCACGCGCCGCAGCCAATCCTCGCGGACGGCCATCATCATTTCCCCAAACAGCTTATTCTCGATCTCGCCCCGTACCTTGTCAAAAGGGGCGGCGGTGGCGGACAGCTTTTCCTTCACCAAAATGAGATGGTAGCCGAACGGCGACTTTACCGGCGCGCTGACCATTCCCGGTTCCAGGGCGAAGGCGACGTCCTCGAATTCCTTCACCATCTCCCCTTCCACGATCTCTCCCAGATCGCCCCCGGCATCGCGCGAGGGGTCGTCGGAAAACTCTTTTGCCGCTTCGGCGAAATCAAGCCCCGCCGCGATCTTGTCGCGGAGGTCGGCGGCATCGTTATACGCTTTTTTCCAATCGGCCTCGGTTCCTTTTTTTGAAACGTACTTGAGAATATGGGAAACGCGCGCGCTCCGGCGGCCGGCGAATTCCCCGCCATGCTGTTCGTAATATTCGCGGGCGGCCTCTTCGGGAATTTTCACCTGATTGCGCACCTCATTGCTGAGCACCTTGCGGGCGAGCAGCTGATCCTTGATCATCAGGCGGTAGCGCTCCATGTCAAGCCCCGAGCGGGCGAGCAGCGCTTCGATGTCCGCCCCCTGCGCTTCGACCCGTTTCTTCGTGTCGTTCACCGCCTGGTCGATCTCGGCGGCGGACACCTTGTATTCTTCCTTTTCCTTGCCGAACTGGATGAACAGCTTCTCCTCAATGATGCTGTCGAGCGCGTGGCGCGCCAGGGCCGCCCCCGCCAATCCCTCGTCGGCCCCCGTGGCGCGCATCTGGAACTGGCGTTCCTTCACCTCGCTCAGGAGAATGATCTCGCCGTTCACCTCGGCGGCTATGCTGTCGATGGGATCTTCCGCCGCCCGCGCCGCAACCGGCGCGGCCAGCAAAAAAGCCAGCAGCGCTAGAGCCGGCCCAAACGGTCGGAATATATTTTTATGTGCGCCGTTTTCTTTATTTCCTGAAACCATTCTTCAAACTTCCTTTCCAGTCTTTCCTGGAATAAACGTTTATGGATGCCGTCCTTCACCTCGTCAAACGCCAACAACCGCGGCTTTGAAAACTCGGTGACTTTCAGCACATGAAACCCGTAGGGGGATTCGATCACCTTGCTCACCTCGTTCGCTTTCAAACGGAAAATCACTTCATCCAGCTCTTTGGGCATCTGCCCCTTCCCGATAAATCCCAGGTCGCCCCCGTTGGCGGCCTCCGGACTCTTGCTGGCGCTTTTGGCCACATCCTCGAACTTTTTGCCCGCGGCCAGCTCCATCCGCGCCCGGTCGGCCTCGATGAAAGAGGCGCAGAGGATATGAAACACATGCGCCTGCGCATCCCTGCGGAATTCCTCGGTGTGGGCATCATAGTATTCCTTCATCTCGGCCTCGGCCAGGTGCACCAGCGGCGCGACCTTCTGCTTCAACAGTCGCTCGACAATGAGGTTCTGTTTTACGCTCGCCTTCCATTCGTCGTAGGTCAACCCCTGCTCCTGCAGGATCACCTGCAGCCGCGCGGGCGAATTGCCCTTGAGCATCGACTGCACTTCCTCTTCTTCCATTTCGGGGGTGACCTTGATCCCCGCCTTCGCGGCCTCCTGCTCCAGCAACGCGTCCCGCACCAGGTTATCCATCAGGCCGTTGCGCAATTCCTTCTCCAGCCCCTCGTCTTTCCCCTGCGGCAGCTTCACCCGTTTTTTAAACCGGGCGTATTCAACCAGGAAGCGGTCCCCCATGATCTTGGCTCCGTTCACCTCGGCCACCACCTGGCGGGCGGGGACGTTTTCCTCTTCATTCTTGCTGCATCCGGCAACGGTCATCATCACCAGCGCGGCGAGGGGAATCAGCCCTTTTAATTGTATACGCATAAGAGAGATAGTTTAAGCCATATCTCCACCGGGGGCAAGAATGGTTGCCACATCTCCCCAACAGTGGCACAATGCCCGGCATGGATACGGCACTTTTTTACGCGGTGAACCACGGACTGCAAAACCCTTTTTTCAATGTTTTCATGCCGTTCGTCAGCCGCTACCCGAACTGGATGCCGCTGCTTCTGGGGATTTTCGGCTACTTTATTTACCGCGATAAAAAGAGGGGGATCCTTTTTTTTCTGCTTGTTGTGGCGACTATCGTGGCGAGCGACTTTGTCTGTTCGGGCATATTGAAAAAAGCCTTCGCCGTGCCTCGCCCCTGCATCACCCTGCCCGATGTGCATCTACTTGCCGGCTGCACCAAATCCGGCAGCTTCCCCTCCTCGCACGCCGCCAATTCCGGCGTCATCGCCGTTATGCTGGGGTTGTATGACCGCCGCTTCTGGTGGTTTGGGATACCCGCCGCGCTTCTGGTAAGCATTTCCCGTCTCTATCTGGGCGTGCATTACCCGTCCGACGTGGCGGGGGGAGCGCTGGTGGGGGGCGCCATCGCGTATGGGGCGATGCGCCTTTCCGGTTTCGCGCAAAAGAAACCGGTGGCGGCGTTCCCCCCTATCAAGTAAAATCCGCCAATGAACATTATCGAACGCGCCCGCGGCATCGTTTCCATCGAGCGCGACGCGCTGACGGATGTTGCCGCCAATATCGACGCCAACTTCGCCGCGGCGGTGGAGCTTATTCTCGCCTCTTCCGGGCGGGTGGTGGTCACCGGCATGGGGAAAAGCGGCCACATCGGCCAGAAAATAGCCTCCACCATGGCATCCGTCGGCACCGCCGCGTTCTTCGTCCACCCCGCCGAGGCGATTCACGGCGACCTGGGAATGATCGCGCGGGATGACGTGGTGCTGGCGATATCGAACTCCGGCGAAACGGAAGAGATCGTCCGGCTGATACCGGTCATCAAGCGGTTCGGCCTGAAGCTGATCGCGCTCTGCGGTAAAAAGGAATCGACGCTGGGCCGCGGCGCCGACATCTGGCTGAACGCCGGGGTCAAGGTGGAAGCCTGCCCGTGGGACATCGTTCCCACCTCCTCCACCACCGCCGTGCTGGCCCTCGGCGACGCGCTGGCGCTGGTGCTGATGGAGAAAAAGGGGTTCAATAAAGACGATTTCGCCAACTTCCACCCCGGCGGTTCGCTGGGGCGCGGCCTGCTGGTGCGCGTGGAAGACCTGATGCACACCGGCGATAAGCTGCCAGTGGTCGCCCCCGGCATCGGAATGAAAGACCTACTG
>JAHFEJ010000128.1 GCA_023248535.1 Nitrospinales bacterium
ACTCCAAGGTTATCTCAAGTGAGCAACCGGCCCCGCGTTTTAACAGTTCCGTTTCATATGTTTCTTCATCCAGCAGGCGGCCCTTTTCCGCCTCATGCAGGCTGAGGCTTCCATGTTCGTACGCGTTCATTATGAATTCATGCGCGTACTGCAAATACACCCGCCCCTCCTGGGCGGTGAATAAATGGGCAACCTTCTCCGCCAACCACGCATTCATGTTCATTACGTCGCCAAGACGCGCCGGGATGGTTACCCGCGCCCCGTCCCCATGCAAATTGTTTTCAGCGCTCGCGGTCCCGTACTGGCGGCGCATTATGGCCGAGTGTATTACTTTAATGAGCTGGCGTTCTTCCACCGGTTTGACCAGCACGTCTTCAACCCCATGGCGGAAAGCATCACGGGTAATTTCAGGGTTGGCGTGGGTGGTGCAAAGAACGAACGGCAGAAATCGTTCAGACAGGTTAATCCGCGCCAGTTCTTGCCCTGAAAGGTGCGGCATCCGTACATCTGAAACAATGGCATGAAGCTCATCGCCGGCGCAACGGTACTTCTCAAGGCCGATGCGGCCGTCTTCCGCCTCAATCACGCGGAAGTTGTTGCGCTCAAGGAAGGTGCGGGCGACCATCCGCCACACAGCGTCATCTTCCACCAACAAGACGTTTTTTTCCGTATCGCCAATTAACATTGACCCCTCACTACCCACATATAATATTAATTATTAATATATCACAATACATTTAAATAGCCCATAAAAAGCGGCTATTTTTCGGAGGGACGCCAGACGACGATCTCTTCCGCAATGGCGTTTTCCAACGCGATCTGGCTTTGGTCCGCCTCTACCACCAACGCGGGATACTTCTGGTGCACCTTGACGGTGGTCCCCGGGGTTATCCCCATAGCCAGCAGCTTGTGCATACGCGGTTCATCTTTGGTGTTGATGCCCGCCACACGCGCGACAACACCGATCTTCAATTCGGTCAACGGCATAACGAGGCTTTTTATTTCGTCCTTCGCGGCGCGGCAGCAGGCCCCCTCCGGTATCTCCTTGCCGTGTGGGCAGGTGCGGGGATGCCCCAGAAGTATGCAAATGGAATCGACCAGCTCAGGCGCGAGGATATGCTCGAACTCGCAGGCGGCCAGATCGGGATTTTTGGCCTTTTCCCCAAGCACGTCGTTGATCAACCGCTCCGCCAGCCGGTGGCGGCGGATTATATCGCGCGCCGTGGCTTGCCCTTTTTGAGTAAGCGATATCCGTTCACCTTCAATTTGCACCGTTCCCGCCGCGGTCAACTCCGCCAATGCGGCGCCGAAGATATTTTCCGGGTCGGTTTCCTTAAGGGAAATAACGGTAAGCCGCCCCTTCTCGCCGAGATGCCAAAGCATTTCCAGCAGTTCGTCTTTGGTGTGATCCTTGTGGTGTTTTACCAGTTCCATATGTTCATCCCAACCGCATAAGGAAATTCACGCCGCCTCCCACCGCCAACGCGATGGCGATTATCGCCACATTGATGGCGGTAGCCCAACGCAGGCCAAGCTCCTTGACCATCACCATTGTATTGGATGCGCAGGGAATGAACAACGTTATGACCACAAGGCCCACTACCGTCTGTGTGTAGTCCATCAGGCCGGAGTCGACCATATCCTTGAAATGGAGCGCTCCGATCTCGCGCCGCGCCAGCACGAGGATAAATACCTCCATCGTTTTGCCCGGCAGGGAGAGGATGCCGGTGATGACCGGCCGGCCCCAACTCTCAATAACGGCCAGCAAGCCGGTCTTTTGCAACACAAACATGAAAAACGCCGCCACCACGAACATCGGCAATGCCTCGTCCAGGAACCATTTAATGCGGAAGTAGGTCTTGCGCACGATGTTTTCCCAATTCGGCATGTAAAACGTGGGAAGATCCATGATGAAATCGGCGCGGCGCTGCGTGGGAATCAGGCTGTTGAGCAGCAGTCCCGTGCCCACCTGCGTCAGCACGATGGAGGCAATGACGATCAGCAGCGCCGAAAACGGCGCGGTGGAAAGAATGGCGAGAAGGATGCCAAGCTGCACGGCGCAAGGAAACCCCAGCGCGATGAGGAACGAGGCGATGAGCCGCTCCTTTTTCGTATCAAGCATCCGGCTGGCCATCGTGGCGACGGTATTGCATCCGAAGCCGAGCATCATCGGCATTACCGCTTTTCCGCTCAATCCCATCGGCGCAAGCATGCGGTTCAGCAGCACCCCCAGATTCGGCAGATAGCCGACCTCCTCCAGAAAGTTGATGATCAGGAAAAAAACAAGCAGTATCGGCACAACCGTGCCAACAGCGTTGAACACCCCCATTGTGATGATGCCGAAGTTGCCGACGAGGAATTCGCGTAGAAAATCGTTGGGCACGAAGCGGCCGATGAATCCGGCGGCCGGCGTGAAAATAAGCCCGTCAAGGAAAGCCGCCAGCGCGGTGGAGACGCGCCCCACTCCGTAAAAGGTGCCCCAGAGAACGCCGATAAGCAGCGGTATGCCGTAAAGCGGATGGCGGGAAAAACGTGCAGCCTCGCTGGCGATGCTTTTCACGCCGAACGGTTCACGGCGCACCGCCGCGGTGATGAGAGTGTCGGCCCACTCTTCGCGGGCCTTAAAAACGGCATTTCTTATCAACAGGGAGGAACCGGTCCGGTACACCCGCTCCCGCACCGCATCGGCCTTTTCCGTCTCCGGGACGCCATGGCGTTTAGCAAGCGTTGCGGCGGCCTCCCCCTCTTCCACCAGCAGCATCAGCAAAAGTCCGCGCGGCGGCGCCCCCGATGCAGGGAAAAGCCCTTTCATCTCGGCCAACGCTTTTTCCACAGGGGGGGAATACCTTATAGGCGCCTCTCGCGGGGTTACGTGCCGTACAGCGCCTTCCAGCTCTTTGAGTCCCGCTCCGTTAACGGCGGCGGTGAGCGCCACCGGCACGCCGACTCCTTGGGCCAACAGGTCGCGCTCGATACTGATCCCTTTGCGCCCCGCCTCATCCATCTTGTTCAGGCAAAAGACGGTTGGCAATTCCATCTCCAGCACCTGCGCCAGCATGATGAGCGTCCGCTTGATGTTGGTGGCGTCGCCGCAGAAGATCACCAGTTCGGGCTGCTCATTCAAAAGCACGGTGCGCGCCGCCGCCTCATCCTCGGACACCCCATAGAACGAAAAAAGGCCGGGCGTATCGATCAGCTCGAAACGCTCGCCGGCAAAGGATACCTCCTTGCGGAAGGTTTCGATAGTGGTTTGCGGATAGTTGGCCACCACGCTGTAGGAGCGGGAAAATTTGTTAAAGAGAGTGCTCTTGCCGACGTTCGGCGGCCCAACGATCGCAATCTTTTTCTTAAGCGGTTCAGGCTTTACCACGGCCACCCTTTCAATCAGCCGCCGGTGAAATAACGGCGGAAACGCATTGGGGCCCTATTGTGCGCCGCCAATGTGCCAGTTGAAAGTGGCGTCCCCCACCATGGAGGTGAACCGGAGCGAATAGCTGGCTGCACCTGTCATTTCCTTTTTGGGAAACGTAATGCGATAGATGAACTTCCATTCAGTAAGGAATGGAAATAAATAGGCATCCCGCATTTTATCAAGCTTCAACTTTTCCATGGAAGAAGGCGCAATCCATCTACCATCGGGCGCTTGCAGTGCCACCTTCCACATGGAGTTTTTTTTCTCAAAGTCGTTCCACCGCTTGTCGCTGGTGTAGACACCGGCGATGAATTCCACTTCTTTCTGTTCGCGGTCTTTGGATTGGGCCATCATTTCTTCAGATTGCTCGGCGTCTATCCACCCCTTGGTGAGAGATGTCTGGATGAAGTCCTGCTTTATGCGCTGGTCATAATAAAAAACGTCCGCGATGAAAATGGTATCAAGTTCGCGGTACACCTTCTCGGTGCGGACGTTCCTCTTCACGTCGTCCTGAATCCGGTCCGGCACGAAAGTGAAATCTACGGTGGTTCGTTTCCCGGCGCACCCCGTGGCGGCAACAAACAGCATAACCAGGGCCAGCAGGCGGATATTCATTTTCATTTTTATGATTATAGGGATTTGCGGCGAGCTTATCAAATGTTGATTCACGGCTGTT
>JAHFEJ010000005.1:0-19445 GCA_023248535.1 Nitrospinales bacterium
GCCGTAATGCGCAAACTACTGCACATAACCTACGGCATCCTTAAAAACAAGACCGCCTTTAACCCGGTTTTACATCAAAAAACAGCTTGACGAGAAAGACCGTATCTAAGAGCCTGTACCCCGGAAGAAGGAACTTTGAAAATATGCATGAATCCCCGTCTGCATGAGGATGACAAGAAAAAATCCTTCCGCGCTTCCCTTTCCCCTTGCATGAATAATGTGGCCTATATGTTTATCATTTTCAATTTCGGAAACGGGTTAGAATTGCCGTATGAAGCATAAAGACGCCGAGGGAATAAAGATCGTGGCCACCAACCGCAAGGCGTTCCACAATTACGAAATACTGGAAACCGTCGAGGCCGGCCTCGTGCTGCAGGGGACCGAGGTGAAGGCGTTGCGCGAGGGGAACGTGCAGATGGCGGATGCCTACGCCAGCGAACGTCGCGGCGAACTCTATCTGGAAAAACTGCATATCAGCGAATATTCCCACGGTAACGTGCAAAACCACGAGCCGACCCGCCCGCGCAAACTGTTGCTGCACAAAGCGCAGATGACAAAGCTTGTCGAAAAGTCCCAGGAAAAGGGGCTTACCCTCCTGCCATTGAATATCTATTTCAAGCGGCACTATGCCAAGGTGGAATTGGGCCTGGGGCGTGGAAAAAAAATGCACGATAAACGCGAAACGCTGAAGAACAAAGCGCTGGACCGGGAAACGGAGCGCCAGTACAAGATAAACAAATGAACGTCCGGCGCGGCGGCGGGCGGGGAACGCCACTGGTGTTCGTCCACGGCTGGGCGATGAGCGGCGCGGTGTGGCAAAAGCAGCTGGATCATTTTTCACCCACCCACCGCGTCTTCGCCGTCGACCTTCCGGGCCACGGATTGAGCGCTCCCCTGGAAGGCCCGCTCACCATCCGCCGTTGCGGCGAAGAGTTGGCCCGCTTCCTCGACGAAGAACGGCTGGAGGGGGCGGCGCTTGCCGGGTGGTCGCTCGGCGCGCAGGTGGTATGTCACGCGGCGTTGTTGAACCCCGCGCGGGTGGCGAAGCTGGCGATAGTTTCCGGCACCCCCTGTTTCACCATGCCGGCAAAGAACGGCGTGTGGGGCGTTCCCGCCGCGAAATCAAAATGGTTCGCCCGCCAGATACGCGCCGACTTTGAAAACGTCCTTCGCGCCTTCATCCTCACGTTCTTTGCCAGCGGTGAAGAGATTCCGGCGGAGGAAGAAGAGGTCATCAAGAAGCTGTTCTTCGCCCATATGCCGGACCGCGCATCCGCGCTTGGCTTGCTGGACGATCTGCACGCCTCCGACATCCGCGAAGAACTGCATCGGATCGCCGTTCCATCTTTGATAGTCCACGGGCGGAATGATAGAATCATTCCGTTGGAGGTAACGGGGGTATGGACGGGGTTTCTGGCATCGCGCGCGGATATCACGGTTGTGCCGGATTGCGGCCACGCGCCGTTTCTTACGCGCCCGGAGGCGTTTAACCGCGTGTTGGAGGCATTTTTGGAATGATCCCGGCACGCATAAAAAATTCCTTTGCCCGCGGCGCGCGGACCTATGCGCGCCACGCCGCGCTGCAAAAAGAGGTGTCGCACCGGCTGATCGCCGAATTCGCCCGCATGCCGCATCCGCCGCGCCGCATTCTCGATATTGGCTGCGGCACGGGGTTCACCTCGCTCGACGCCGTGAACCGATGGCCCGCCGCCCGCGTCTGCGCCATCGATATCGCCTTGCCGATGGCGCGCGAATCGCGCAAGGCGGGGATCGCTTCGGTGGCGGTGGCTGATGCGGCGCGCCTGCCGTTCCGCGATGGGGCTTTCGACGCGGTGGTTTCTTCGCTCGCGTTCCAGTGGGCCGCCGCCGTCCCCGGTTTTTTCGGCGGCGTCGCCCGCGTGCTGTGCCCCGGCGGGCGGATTTTTTTCGCCACGCTGACGGAGGGGACACTGTCTGAATTGCGCGCGGCCTACGCCGCTGCGTGCCGGGAGTGCACCGGCCAGGCGGCCAGCTTTTTGCCGCTGACCGATCCCGCGTGGCTGGAACAACTGATGACGCGCGAGGGGTTCCGCCATATCAGATGGGAACGGGAAACCGCCGTGCGGCGATACCCGGGGGTGGACGCCCTTTTTGCCGCGCTTAAGGGGACCGGCGCGGCGGCGGCCGGTCGGCCGGATAATCTCCCGCGCCGCGACATACTGGCTAAAACGCGCCGCTACTATCCCGCTTCCGGGGAAGGCATCACGGCCACTTGGGAAATAGCCTATTTTGAGGCGGAGCGCGAATGAAGCATAAGGGGCTGTTCATCACCGGCACCGGCACCGGCGTTGGCAAGACGGTGGTGGCCGGGGCGCTGGCGCATCTGCTGGCGGAAGAGTGGTACGACGTTGCGGTGATGAAGCCGGTGCAGAGCGGCGCGCCGGTGCAGGGGGGAAAAACCGTATCCCCCGACCTGGAATTCATGCGCGTGATGGCCGGCACCAGCGATAAGGACGACCTCGCCATGCCGTACGCGTTTTCGCTGCCGCTTTCCCCCTATCACGCCGCGCTGGCCGAGAACCGCCGCATCGAACCGGCGCGTATCGTAAACGCTTTCCGCTCCCTTTCCGAACAGCGCAATATGGTGATCGTGGAAGGGGCCGGGGGGCTTATGACCCCGCTCACCGACGAACTATTTTGGGCCGACATCATCAAGATGCTCAACATCCCCGCCGTGATCGTCACCAGCAGCAAGCTGGGGATGATCCACCAGACGCTCGCCACCGTATTGGCCGCGGAAGTGTACGGCGTGGAAGTGGCCGGTATTGTGGTGACGGAGAGCGACCCGAAGAACAATCCCCCCGCCGATCTGAAATTCCTGGAAAAAAACTGCAACGTCCCGGTGTGGGCCGTGCTCCCCTACTGCAAGGGCCTTGCGCGAAAAACCCCCGATTACGGCGAATTGCGCCGCGCGGCGCAAAACCATTTCGACAGCGCCAAGCTGGTGGAATACATTGACCGCGAAAACGCCCCCCTGATCCAGCAGCGGCTGGAACGGATGGACCGCCAGCATGTCTGGCATCCGTTCACGCAGATGCGCGAGTGGGAGAAGGAGCCGATGCTCATCATCAGCCGCGGCAACGGCGTCCGCTTTACCGGCATCGAAGGGGAGGGGTATTACGACGGCCACTCCAGCTATTGGGTGAATGTTCACGGCCACGGCCATCCGCGGCTCACGCGGGCGCTGGCGCGGCAGGCGGCCCGGCTGGACCATGCCACCTTTCTGGGGCTATCCAACCGCCCCGCCATAGAGCTGGCGCAGCGGCTGGCGGAGATAACGCCGCACAGCCTCACGCGCGTTTTCTACAGCGATAACGGCTCCACCGCGGTGGAGGTGGCGCTGAAGATGTCGGTGCAGTATTTCCGCAACACGCTGGGGAAAAAATCGAAGAAGACCAAATTTTTGGCGGTTGGCGGCGCCTATCACGGCGATACGCTGGGGGCCGTCGCGGTGGGCGGCGTCGACCTCTACCGCCGCATGTTCGGCCCGTTGCTGGCGGATGTTTTTTTCGCCCCCGCCCCGCACTGCTACCGCTGCCCGCTGGGCAAGGCGTATCCGGATTGCGCGCTCGCCTGCGCGGCCGAGCTGGAGCGGATGGCCGAGATGCACCACGAAAAGATAGCCGCGCTCATCATCGAGCCTATCGTTCAGTGCCCCGGCGGCATCGTCACCGCCCCGCATGGCTATCTGAAAAAAGCGCGCGAGGTGTGCGACCGCTTCGGCATCCTTTTGATAGCCGACGAGGTGGCGGTCGGTTTCGGCCGCACCGGAAAAATGTTCGCCTGCGAGCACGAAGAGGTGCAGCCCGACCTGATGGCGCTGTCGAAAAGCCTCGCCGCGGGGGTGCTGCCGCTGGCCGCCACGATGGCAAGCGAAAAAGTGTACGAGGCGTTTTTGGGCGAATACGAAGAGAAGAAAACGTTCTTCCACGGCCACACCTTCACCGGCCATCCGCCGGCCTGCGCGGTGGCGCTGGAAAGCCTGAAGATGTTCCGGCAGAAGAAGATGCTGGCGCAGGTGGAGGCGCGCAGCCTGCAACTGCTGGACGAGCTGGTGAAATTCGAGAACCTGCCGCATGTGGGGGATGTGCGCCACAAGGGGATGATCGTCGGGATAGAGCTGGTGAAAAACCGCGATACGCGCGAGCCGTTCGCGCCGCATCTGCGTACCGGCCACGCGGTGGCGATGGAGGCGCGGCGGCATGGGCTGATCGTCCGCCCGCTGGGCGACATCATGGTGCTCTTCCCGATCTTAAGCAGCACGCAGGGGGAACTGAAGAAGATGGCCGACATCCTCTACAACGCCGTCGCCACCGTCACCGGCGATTTCGCATAGCCGATTTTGATGGATGTCGGAATATGAGTAAGTTCAGCGAAAGAAAAGGCTTGGTGCCCGTTTCTAAAGAACTCCAAGTAAATGGAATGAGCGTGGAACTCAGAAATAAGCTATGGAACATACTGGATATTATTTTATGGCAATCTAAAGATTACTTGTACGATGAATATGGGGAACCCCATATAAACCGATTTTCTCACATATTATGGCACCAATATTTCAAACTAGCTGTTGACACAATCCCCTCGGATTCCTCAGGAATTCTATCACTCATAAGAAAGCATTTTTTTAAATGTGAATGGCATAAGGTGTACGATTTTATAGAATTTGTTGATAATTACTATCGTGATGATTCAGTGGTTAAGGATTTACGATCTGGTTTCAACCAAGTGCTATCTGAAGAACTGGCGGGGTATCGGCTTATTGATGGACACATTGTGGAAGTCACTGACGAGCAAGAAGTGGCAATGCTTCAAGAAGCATTGGAGGATACTAAATACAACCTCGTAACTACCCACCTTAAGCAAGCGTTGAAGCACCTAAGTAACCGGGAAAATCCCGATTATAGAAACTCCTTCAAAGAATCCATCAGTGCGGTCGAAACCATGGCAAGGATAATGGTTGGCGATGAAAAAGCCACCTTAGGCGATGCACTTAAGATCCTAGAAAAAAAGGGCAAATTACATCCAGCCCTCAAAAACGGATTCTCATCTATATATGGATATACAAATGATAGTGATGGTATTCGGCACTCGTTAATAGAAGAGTCCTCGTTGACAATTGATGATGCTAAATTCTTTCTTCTATCATGCACTTCTTTCGTAAACTATCTCAAAACAAAGATTTAAGCTGTATCCGAATAGCTGTTTATTAACACCGGCACAAGCAATGTTCCGTGCCTTGGTGGCGCGGACACTCTTGTCCGCGTTGTGCCCGTAAGGGCGCAAGTGTTTTATTACCGCGTGAGCTTTTGCGCGCCCCCTGCCGGGCGCGCCACGGGCAGGAGTGCCCGTGCCACCACACAGGCTCAAACGCCTGATTTTTCAAAAGAGCGTGGCAATGCTACAATAGCCCCTTTGCCATATGCTGTTAGATTTGCATTTAGTATGACTAAACGCTAAACTGTTTGCATATGGTAAAGCGGGAATTCTGGATAAATCTCATCAAGGAGGCGTGGAAGCGGCGCTCCATCATCTGGCTCTCCGGTGTGCGGCGGGCCGGAAAAACCTTCCTATGCAAAAGCTTTCCAGAAGCGGTTTACTTCGACTGCGAATTGCCCAAGGTGCGGCGGCAAATGGAGGACGTGGAGGAGTTTTTGAAGGGATTGAAAGGAAAAGTGGCGGTCTTCGATGAAGTCCACCGTCTCGACAACCCTTCGGAACTGCTCAAAGTGGCGGCTGACCATTATCCCGAAGTAAAAATCATCGCCACGGGTTCTTCGATGCTCTCGGCCTCGGCCAAGTTCCGCGACACCCTCACCGGGCGCAAAGAGGAGATCTGGCTTACCCCGATGATCGCGGAAGACGCCGCCGCTTTCAAAAATACCGACATAAAGCACCGGCTTCTGCGCGGCGGCATCCCGCCGTTCTTCATGAACAAAGAAACACCCGAAAAAGATTATCAGGAGTGGATCGATTCCGTCTGGGCGAAAGACATTCAGGAACTCTTCCGGCTGGAACGGCGGCACTCCTTCCTGAAATTGTTTGAACTGCTGATGGTTCAAAGCGGCGGGATATTCGAGGCCAGCAATCTGTGCGGCAAGTGCGATGCCTCCAGATCGACGGTCCAAAATTACCTGAACGTGCTGGAGAGCGCCCTGATCTTCAATGTGGTTCGCCCCTATTCCACCAATCCGGCGGCGGAGATCGTCAAAGCACCCAAGGTGTACGCCTTCGATACCGGCTTTGTCTGCTACTTCAAAGGCATCGAAAAACCGAGGAACGAGGATTTAGGACTGCTTTGGGAGCATTATGTCCTCAACGAGATTTCGGCCCGCCTGCAAACGAGGGATATTCTCTACTGGCGCGACAAGCAGGGGCACGAGATCGATTTTGTGCTGACGAGAAGAAAAGAACCGAAGCTGATCGCAATCGAGTGCAAATGGAGCGAACGGGACTTTGACGCGAAAAACCTGCAGGTTTTCCATAAGCACTATCCCGGTACGGTTTGCTACGTCGTCACCCACGATACTGAGAGAAGCTACGCCAAAACAATCAAGGAAGTGAAAGTTCATTTTGTGGGGATTGCCGCCCTGATCGATAAGCTCATGGTTTGAAGTCCTGCCAAATTTTCGTTATTCAAAAAGTGCGGCAATGCTACCGCTCATGGGGGGCGCTAAGGTATAATCTCAAGATGAGGCAGAACGAAGAGGGCAAGTTCCACGACCAGTGCGCCGTATTCGGCGTGTATGGCCACTCCGAGGCGGCCAATCTGGCCTATCTCGGCCTGTACGCCATGCAGCACCGGGGGCAGGAGAGCACCGGCATCGTCACCTCCGACCGCGCATCGCATTATGCCGAGATCGGCATGGGGCTGGTGGCGGATATTTTCAGCAAGGATAAGATCGCGCTTTTGCGCGGCGACCTGGCCATCGGCCACAACCGCTATTCCACCACCGGCGAATCAAAGCTGAAAAACGCCCAGCCCATCGCCATCAACTACTCGCTGGGGGCTTTGGCGGTGGCGCACAACGGCAATCTGGTGAACGCCGCCGAGGCGCGCAGCCGCCTTGAGGAGACCGGCTCCATCTTCCGCAGCGGCATCGATACCGAGGTGATCGTCCACCTCATAGCCAAATCCGCCGCCGGGAACTTCATCTCCCGCGTGGTGGACGCCCTCATGCAGGTGCAGGGGGCCTATTCGCTGCTGTTGATGACCGAAGACGAAATGGTGGCGGTGCGCGACCCGAACGGCTTCCGCCCCCTGGCGATGGGGAAGCTGGACGGCGCGACGGTGTTCGCGTCCGAGACCTGCGCGTTCGACCTGATCGGCGCGGAATATGTGCGCGACGTGAATCCCGGCGAGATGGTCGTCGTTTCGCCCGAGGGGGTGCGGTCGTTCTATCCGTTCCCGAAACGCCGGGCGTCGCACTGCATTTTCGAGTTCATCTATTTCGCCCGCCCCGATTCAATGGTCTTCGGCCAATCGGTCTATGGCATACGCAAGGCGTTCGGGCGGGAACTGGCCAAGGAAAACCCGGTCAAGGCGGACATCGTGATCCCCGTTCCCGATTCCGGCGTACCGGCCGCCATGGGCTACGCCGGGGAATCGGGCATCCCGTTCGAGATGGGGCTTATCCGCAACCACTATGTGGGGCGCACCTTCATCGAGCCGTCGCAGCAGATACGCCACTTTGGCGTGAAGATAAAGCTCAACCCGATCAAAAAGCTGATCGAGGGGAAGCGGGTGGTGGTGGTGGACGATTCCATCGTCCGCGGCACCACCTCGCGCAAGATCATCAACCTTATCCGGCAGGCGGGCGCGAAAGAGGTGCATCTGCGGATAAGTTCGCCCCCCACCACGAATCCCTGTTATTACGGCATCGATACCCCGCGCAAGGAGGAGCTGATAGCCGCCAACAAATCGGTGCCGGAGATCCAGCGGTATCTCGGGTGCGAATCGCTCTCGTATCTCAGCCACGAACGGATGCTCGATGTATTCGGCGCGCAACATGGCGCGGATTTTTGCACCGCCTGTTTCAACGGAGCCTATCCGGTGACGCTTCCCGGCATGGACATCCAGCAGCCGGGGCTTTTCGAAAGCCTTTCCGGCGCGCAACGGTAAGCCGCGGCCGCCGCGGACATTGGGAAATCAAAGGGTAATCTGATATTCTGGCCGCCGGCATCATGAACGGGGAATGAGGGGTATCGATGGATCACGACAGCATCAAAAAGATTTACCATAACTATTCAAACGTCTATGATTTCATGTTCAAGCTGCTGTTTTACCCGCGCCAGAGGCACGCCATCCAGAATATGAACATACGGCCCAACGACCGGATTCTGGACGTGGGGATCGGCACCGGGCTTACGCTGCCGCTCTATCCGCGCGATTGCAGGGTCACGGGAATCGATCTTTCCCGGTCGATGCTGCAAAAGGCGGAACGGAAGAAGCGCAAGCACCGGATGGATCACGTCACCCTGATGGAAATGGACGCCTGCAACCTCCAGTTCCCCGTGGATCATTTCGACCATGTGTTGGCGACCTTTGTGATAAGCGTGGTGCCCGATCCGGTGAAAGCGGTGGCCGAGATGAAGCGGGTGTGCAAGCCGGGCCAGCCGATCGTGCTGGTGAACCACTTTCTGAGCGAGAAAAAAATGATCGCGCGGGCGGAGGAGCTGCTGGATCCCGTGTGCCGCAAATTGGGATGGCGCGCCACCCTGGCGCTTCCGGATCTGGCCGAGGCCTCGGGGCTGCAGGTCGATTCATGCTTCAGGATGAAGAAGTTCGATCCGTGGTCCATCGTAATCGCCACCAACACCAAGTAGCCGGATTATCCACAGCCGTGCTGTTCATAATCCGAAAACCGCCGATCTTATGAAAATTATCGCGTCGGCGGGCAAAACGGGCATGGCCCGCTGGCTGTTGGCGTTCCTGGTTCCGTTGTTGTTTGCCGCCCCCGCCGCGCGCGCGGATGATCTGCCGTTCAGGCCGGGCGAGTCGCTGCTCTATTCCGTCCGCTGGCTGTTCTTTGACGCCGGGATGGTGGAGGCGTGTGTGCCGGATACCGTGGATGTGAACGGCCGCCAGCATCTGCGGTTCACCCTCCATACCTGGTCCACCAATGTCATAGCTAAAATATTTACGATGGACGACCATTTCGAATCGCTGTGGGATCCGGAGGCGCGGCTGCCGGCGCGCCTGACGGCGGTGATACGCGAAAGCTCCACCACCAAGGACAAGCTGCTGGAATTTGACCATTCCCGCGGCAAAATCCGCGTGACGCTGGACAACAAACCGCCCGAAGAGTTCCCGCTCAACCCGGAAGCGCAGGATTTTTTCAGCGCGTCATATCTGATCCGCGCCACGCGGCTGACGCCGAAGCGGAAGCTGCTGGTGCCGGTCTTCGAGGATAACAAGAACTATCACGCCGACATATATGTGATCAAACGCGAGCGGATACCGGTATTGGACGGAGAGGTTGATACCGTTTTGCTTATCGCCCGGCTGAAATTCGAGGGGGCCTTCACCAGCAGCAGTTTGATGTATATCTGGCTCACCGATGACGAGTACCAAATCCCGGTGCACATGAGACTGAACATGGCGTTTGGCGATATCGATGTGAACCTGGTGAAGGCGCAGGGAGCGCCCCTGCGGATCCTACCGATAAAAAAGAATAACCGGCTGACGGAAAAACGATGATTCGCGTGGCGTTGGCGCAGATCAATACGGTGATGGGGGATTTTTCCCATAACGCCGCAACAATCGTTGCGGCCATCGAAGCGGCGAAAAAAGAGGGGGCCGCCCTCGTTGTTTTTCCCGAGTTGTCGGTCAGCGGGTATCCGCCCGAGGACCTTTTGTACAAAGAGGGGTTTATTCGCGCGGCCCAGCGGACGGTGGACAAAATCGCCCAATCCGCGCATGGCATCACCGCCGTAGTGGGCTATCCCCAACGGCATGAAGGGAAACTCTACAACGCAGCCGCCGTGCTGGCGGACGGCCGTATTGTCTCCGTTGCGCACAAGACCGAGCTGCCCAATTACGGCGTGTTCGACGAGAAACGCTATTTCGCCTCCGGCTCCGGCGGCGCTGTTACGGTGAACGGCGTGCGGGCGGGGATCACGATTTGCGAGGATATATGGGTGGCGGGGTCGCCCGTGGCGGCGCGCTGCGCCCGGCCCGATGTGGATATGGTGCTGAACCTTTCTTCGTCCCCCTACCATCTGGGCAAAACCGGCGAACGACGCCGCGTTGCCGCCGCCTTTGCGAAAAAATGCGGCAAACCGCTGGTGTATTGCAATCTCGCCGGGGGGCA
Organism: Nitrospinales bacterium; assembly: GCA_023248535.1. Lineage (GTDB taxonomy): Bacteria > Nitrospinota_A > UBA7883 > JACRGQ01 > JACRGQ01 > JACRGQ01. The sequence goes on from JAHFEJ010000005.1 coordinate 10,350, forward strand.
GGACGAGCTGGTGTTTGACGGCGGATCGTTTGTCTGCGGCGCGGATGGCGCGGTGATAGCGTCCGCGCGCGAATTCGCGCCGGACCTGCTGATCGCCGACGTGCCGCTGAAAGCGGGGAAGGCCGCGCCGGAAAACCGCATGGCGCCGCCGTTGCCGTATCCCGAAAACGTGTGGGAGGCGCTAAAGCTCGGCGTGCGCGACTATGTGGGAAAAAACGGTTTTAACAATGTATTGGTCGCCCTTTCCGGCGGGATCGACAGCGCGCTCACCGCTGCCGTGGCGGCGGCGGCGCTGGGACGGGAACGGGTATGGGGCGTGGCGATGCCGTCGAAATACAGCAGCGAGGGAAGCGTGGCCGACGCGCGGGCGTTGGCCGGCAATCTTGGCATCCGCTTCGATATTATCCCCATCACGGACCTGATGGACGGCTTTGACCGGGCGCTGGGCCCGTTATTCGCGGGGACGGCGCCGGGGCTGGCCGAGGAAAATATCCAGGCGCGCATCCGGGGAAACCTCATCATGGCGCTCAGCAACAAGTTCGGCTCCCTGGTGCTTGCCACCGGCAATAAAAGCGAGATCGGCGTTGGTTACTGCACCCTGTACGGCGATATGGCGGGCGGATTTGCCGTTATCAAAGACCTTCCCAAAACCCGGGTGTACGATCTCTGCCGCTGGATCAACGGCCAACCGGGGTTTGCCCGGATCCCGGATAACACCCTCACCAAGCCGCCGTCGGCCGAATTGCGGCCCAATCAGAAGGATAGCGACTCCCTGCCGGAATATGAAGCGCTGGACGCCATACTCCGGCTGTACGTGGAAGAAGAAAAAAGTGTTGTGGAGATAATAGCGCTTGGTTATGATGGGCGCGACGTGGGGAGGACGGCCGCGTTAGTTGAGAAAAGCGAGTATAAACGGCGCCAGACGGCGCCGGGCGTGAAGTTGACGCCGAAGGCATTCGGGAAAGACCGAAGGGTTCCAATTACAAACCGGTTTATAGATGGGGTGGAGGCAAAAGAAGACAGTGAGTAACCTTGTACCGCGGAAACTATTTTTTACCAGGGGAGTTGGGGTTCATAAAGAGGAGCTTCGCTCCTATGAGTTGGCGTTGCGTGATGCGGGCGTTGAACGCTGCAATCTCGTGACCGTGTCCTCGATCCTTCCCCCGCGCTGCAAGATCGTCAGCCGCAAAGAAGGGGAAAAGCTCCTTGAGTCGGGCGCCATTACCTTCGTTGTCCAGGCCCGCATCGCCAGCAACGAGCCGCATCGCCTGGTCGCCACCAGCATCGGCTGCGCCATTCCCACCGACAAGAATGCCTACGGCTATTTGAGCGAGCACCATTCCTACGGCGAGACCGAAAAAAGCGCCGGTGACTACGCCGAAGACCTCGCCGCGGCGATGCTTGCATCCACGCTGGGCATCGAGTTCGACGAAAGCCAAAGCTGGGATGAGCGCCGCCAGGTATTCAAGATCAGCAACAAGATCGTCAACACCCGGAATATCACGCAAACAGCGATAGTGAAAGGCCGCGTGTGGCACACCGTGGTCGCACTCGCCGTATTCGTTTTGTAACCAAGGCCGGGGAGCATGCATAATCCCCGGCTGATTTTCCGTTTAAGCGCGCCCGTGTGCGCGCTTTTTCTTTTTGCGGCCGCCGCCGCGGCTGAAGAAGCGCACACCGCTTCGCCGCCCCCGCCGGAACAGCCTAAACAGGAAGCTTCCCGGGGGGACGGCGGGGAAACATTCAAGATCACCGCCGATGGCATCACCTATTCGGACGAGGATAAGACGTGGGACGCCAAGGGGAATATCCGCATCCAGTACGGCGATTTCACCGTCACCGGCCAGGAATGCAAGATCCAGACTGAAAGCCGGAAAGGGTTTATCCAGGGCGATGTGCGGTTGCAGGTGCAAAACGCCGATATGACCGCCCGCAACATGGAATTCTCCCTTGGCAGCGGATATGGCACGCTCTGGGGCGCCAAAGGGGTTTTTGGGAAGAGCCTGACTTTTTCCGCCGAAAAGATCGAACGCCAGTCCGCCGACCGCTTCATCATGGATGAAGGGGTTATCACCAGTTGCCCGTCCGATAATCAGGAATGGGTCTTTAAAGCCAAACGGCTTGATGTGCGTATGGAGCGGATCGCCGTTTTCGAGGATGTCTCGCTCCGCTTTTACGGCGTACCCGTTTTTTATTCCCCCTACTGGTTTGCCCCGGCGGTCACCAAACGGTCCTCCGGGTTTTTGCTTCCCGGCATCGGTTATTCCTCCACGGGGGGGGGGACGGTAAAAAACAGTTATTTTTGGGCCATCTCGGATCAGGACGACGCAACCATCTACCTGGATTGGATGGACAAGCGCGGCGTTCGTGAAGGGTTGGAATACCGCTACGCCACCGCCGAGCGCACCTATGGCCAGCTGAATCTGGACTACCTGTATGACCGGGGCCTGGAGGTGCCGCTCTACAGCGTCAAATACGACCACCGGATGAAAGTCAACGATTACGCCGACAGCATGGCCCGCGTCGATATTGAAAGCCGCACCAGTTACGGCAAGGAGTTCGACGACAGCACCCTGCTGCGCACCCGCCGCTATACCGATTCCTTTTTTAACGTCCATTCCACCGGCGGGCCGTACGCCCTTTCGTTTACGGGGCGCGACCAGCGCGAGCTGGAAGCGGTTAACGGCGAGATATTCGCCAAACAGCCCGAACTGCTATTCGCGGCGATGCCCCAGTACATCGGGGGGTTTCCGTTGGTGCTTGAAGGAAGCGCTTCGGCGGCCTCATTTTTCGCCAACCGTCTCGGCGGCGGTATAAACCGTTTCGACGCACGCCCCCGCATATCGCTGCCGTTTGCCGCGTCGCCGTATTTCAACGTCACCCCCTGGGCCGAGGGGCGTTCCACCTGGTACAGCCGCTCCACCGCGGATACCAACGCTTTTGCGGCCAACTACTATGCCGCCGGCGCGGGCGTGGAGGGGCCTCGCCTTAACCGGATATTTGGCGCGGGCGAAGAAGCGTGGAAGCATGTCATCACCCCCCGCCTCGATTTTTCGTATGTTCCCGGGTATGAAACCGGCGGTGACGGGCGTCAGCGCGCGGTTCAACTGGATATAGTGGATCAGCACGCCCCCAAAACGCTCGCTACGTTTTCGTTGTTAAACCGCATCTACTCCCGCTCGCGTGCCGACGAGATCGCCCGGCTTAATATCAGCCAACCGTACGATTTCCGCGAGGCGCAACGGATCGATATCGCCGCGCCGCGTCCGTGGGGCGACCTTGCGGTGGAATTCAAAAGCCGCCCCGCCGAATGGTTTTTGTTCAACACCGATTTTGCGTACAACCATTACGATCACGGCTTCTCCACCATCAATCAGGAGGCGGGATTCACCTGGGATGAATTCCACATTTCCTTTGACCGGCGTTTCGTCAACAACCCGCGTTCAACCTTTTCTTCCGGGGTGCTGGGCTACCGGCTCAGCAAGGCATTCACCACCGAACTTTCTGCCATCTACGATGAAGACCGCCGCGAAGCAACCGGTTCCCTCGCCACGGTGAAATGGGAATCGTGCTGCTGGGGGGTTTCGTTCAACGCCGGCACGCGCCGCCGCACCGAACAGCTTTCCGATGGCGCCGTGCGGGCCGAAACGGAAAACCGTTTTTTCTTCAGCATCAACCTGAAAGGGATTGGCGACATCGGCGAAAAAAGCGCGCCGCTCATTGCCCCCAAAGTCCCGTGGCGGGAAACCCCCGCCCAATAGTTTGGGCCGCTTCTACAATTTTGTCTCTTCCGGCATTCCCGTGGGTGAATATCACCACAGAGGCACGGAGCCACAGAGAGGCACAGGTTTCTTTTCGTAATTCGTCGACCCGCGCCTGGCAGGGGCGGCACTCTTTGACCATGGGCGCGACGCGCCAAATTAAGGATGTCATGCCGGGCTTGACCCGGCACCCAGAAATAGTATCAAAACTTCCTCCATCGGCCCCCTGGGCCGACGTACCCAATAAATTGGGTACCCACCGGGCTTCCGGGCAAATGAAATACATTTGCCGTGGCTCCTTAAACCTGTGGTACCAAAGCGCCGGGATCTACAGCTCTACCGTGCGCGGTTTGCCCATCGTGCAAAAACCCGCCACAGCCACGGATGCGATGCCCTCCCGCGTCTGCCGCACCGATGCCACGAGGAGCGATTTTTTAGCCCCCCCTTGCAGTATTTCCAAGATTACGGTTTCCTTTGATGCAGGTACCAGTTTTTCGCGCACGATATAGGCGGCCAGCGGGCCGCAACCGCTGCCGGTCGCAGGGTCTTCGGCGACGCCAAGCGCCGGGGCGAACATCCGGCAGAAGATTTTTCCATTGCCGATGGCGAACGGCATGATGCAGGAGGCGCCGGTTGTTTTTACCACGCGCTGATAAACGGAATTGAGTATCCGCGCCCCGCGCAACAGCTTTGCGTTTTTGAGCGGTACGATGAGCTGTGGCAGGCCGGTGCTTGCCACCAGCGGTTCACCGGTTACATCCCCTTCTTTTACCCCCAACATGGCGGCGGCAAGCGCGCGGGTTGTGCCCGGTTTAAAGGAAGGCTTTCCCTGATCCATCCGCACCAGTCCATCCGGAAATATTTCCAGCGGCACCTTCCGCTTGCCGATGATCTGGACGTACGTTTTTTTCTCCGGCGCCAGCCGCAGCGATCGCAGCACGAAAAGCGTGCCCAACGTGGGATGTCCGGCGAAGGGGATCTCCTTTTCAGGCGTGAAAAAGCGAACCCGGTAATCCCCCTTCTTCGTGTCGAAAAAAATGAACGAGGTTTCGGAGTAGCCGAGTGTATGGGCGATGGCCTGCATTTGGGCGGCGGTAAGACGGGCGGTCTCCGTCACCACCCCCAGCAGATTGCCGTTTTTTCCGGCATTGGTGAACACGCGCGCCACCGCGCAACGGATGATAGCCATGCCCCGATTCTGCCCCGCCCCCTCCCGCAATGCAAGCGCCAGCGTCGGCAAAGCACTGCGTTGTCATCCCGGCCTTGAGCCGGGATCCAGAAATATTGTCCAAACTCTCTCCTTCCCGGTGGGTACCCAATTTATTGGGTGCATTGGCGCAACGCGCCAACACTTCCCCCTTTGCAAAAGGGGGACTGAAAGGGAGGGGCGGCTCGGCCCCTTGGGCCGATGGGGGAAGTTTTGATAATGTTTCTGGATCCCGCATCAAGTGCGGGATGACACCGCAATCGGCCCTTTGGGCCGATGTACACGCGGCGAGCATGTGCCCACCAAGTTTTTAACGTGTACATTGGCGCGCAGCGCCAAGAGAACTCGGCCCGCCTGGCCGATGTACCCAATGAATTGGGTACCCACCGGGCTTTCCTGGAAATATTATTAAAATTATCTTATGTTTTTATGGGCGTAGCGTGTTGATAGATAAGGTATTGTGCGATAAAAATCTGGCCGCCATAAAATCAACACTTTTACACCATACGTCAGATCGTGATCAGCACCGGGGTAGTAACGACGATTGCGGGGAGTCCGGTGGGCGGCTCTACTGATGGGACATACAATGTGGCACGATTTAATCAACCTATTGGCATTGCAAAAAGTGGTACGAACCTCTATGTGACGGACACTTGGAACAACACCATCCGGAAGATGCAGCAGTAACCGGGATTTGAAAAAACACGGGGCGGGCCGCGCAAAAGCGGCCCGCCTCCTCTTTCCGGGGTAGGGGCGAATTCATTCGCCCATTGGCGCGACGCGCCAAGAGGTCATGCCTTGCGGCATGATGTACCCAATGAATTGGGCACCCACCAACGCTTCTCTCAAAATATTATGGCAAATATCAGGCTATTTTAACCTCAAGATGCTTCCCCAGCGCGGAGGCGAACCGTTCCAAGGTTGACAGCTTGATGTCCTCGGCGTGGTTTTCAATGCGCGAAATTGCGGTCTTTTTAGTTTTAAGCCGCCTGGCAAGCTCCTCTTGGGTTATCCCGGATTCTTCCCGCGCCCGCCGTAACGCCACGCCAACTTTAAACTGCTCGAATCCCTCCTCATATCCGGTGGCGAATTTTTTATCCCTCTTTTTTCTTTCGGCGATGTATTTCTTAAGGTCGCTCATGTTTGCATCCTCCTTTTTAAATAGTCCTTCCTGAAACTTTCTGCCCGTTCAATTTCTCCCCTCGGTGTTTTTGGACTTTTTTTCGCAAATCCGTGCGTCAAAACAACCACTGAGTTTCCGGCAAAGAAGCAAAATATCCTGTAGGCGTTTGAACCAAACATTATTCTGCACTCCCATATTTCCTCAGTTCCAACCAGCTTCTTCAGGTACGATGATGGAACAATATCCATCTCCTCTATGAGCTTGAGAACCCAAGTTACTTTTTGCGTCACTTTTGGGGGCAGGGAATCCAAGAAGTCCCGCACGGGAATACTCCCATCGGCGGTCTTAATAGAAAGTAACCGTTCTGCCCATAACCGGATGTTAACCTGCGCGTTAACTATTGTCAACGCCTCCCGAATTGGGTACCCACCTACAAAAAGCAATCGCTGTTGAAGAATTTGGGCAATTTGGCGCGTTTTTCGGCTGGTGGAGCAGTTGGCGTATTTGAAAGGGTTGGCGGTTCTGGCGGATATGGGGTGCTTGCCACGCTTGGAGTCCTTTGGCGGATTTGAAGGGGCAATTCCAGTACAAGATTTGGCGCATTTGGCGTAGTTGCATGAAAAGCATGAAGCGGGGTGGCATTGCATTTTTAACCAATAGGATATAATGGGTGGCATGACATTTCTGGCGTTCCGCTTCCCGGTTTCCCTCCGGGCCGCCGCGCGTCTTTTTTTTATCTGCCTGCTTCTCCTCGGATTTGTTTTCACCTCACCGGTATACGCCGGGCAAAAGGGAGCGCCCCCGCCGCCGGACAAGGATGTCACCATTACCGGCGTCGTTGGAAAGGCGGCGGTGGACGAAAACGACAAAGTTATCGCCGTGGAGATCCAGGAAGACAGATCGGGGGAGACCGAATACTACCTCGTCAATGACGACGCCAAGGGGAACGAACTTCTGGCGCTGGTAGGCAAGAAGGTGGAAGTGACCGGCGTTGTGGATGAAGACGAGGACGAAAACAAGATACTCACCGTGAAGTCGTATTCGGTCAAATAGCGGCCTTCTTTTCCCATTTGACGCCGCTTCGTCTTACTGTGTCTAATAGCGTTCATGGAATCCACCAAAGCATCGGTTATCGGCGCGGGAGCCTGGGGCACCGCGATAGCGCGCCACCTCGGCGCAAAAGGAGTGCCGGTAACGCTCTGGGCGTACGAATCCGAAGTGGTCGACGAGATCAATAACGCCCACGCCAATTCCATCTTTCTGCCCGGCTTCCCCTTAAGCGGAAACATCACCGCCACCACCGATCTGGCAAAGGCCGCCGCCGCGGATGTGGTTTTCTTTGTGGTTCCCTCCCACGTCATGGAGGGGGTTATCAAAAATATGGTTTCGCATTTGTCATCCAGTGCGGTGATCGTTTCCGCCACCAAGGGGATCGAGAACAGCCGCCTGCGCATGCCGAGCGAGATTTTCGACGAGTTGTTGCCGCCCGATGCCGCGCGGCGGCTGGTCTGCCTTTCCGGTCCCACGTTCGCCAAAGAGGTGGCGATGGGATTGCCGACCGCCATCACCGCCGCTTCGCGCGATCCCGAAGCCGCCCAAAAAGTACAAGAGCTTCTCAGCGACCGGCGGATGCGCGTGTATACGCACGATGATGTTATCGGCGTGGAGCTGGGGGGCGCGGTGAAGAACGTCATCGCCATCGCCGCCGGTATCGCCGATGGCCTCAAGCTGGGGCACAACGCCCGCGCCGCCCTTATCACGCGCGGCCTGGCCGAGATGGTGCGGCTGGGCAAGGCGATGGGCGGCTCCGAGGCGACGTTCGCCGGCCTATCCGGCATCGGCGATCTGATCCTCACCGCAACCGGCGATCTGAGCCGCAACCGCACCGTTGGCATGAGGCTGGGCGCGGGGGAGGGGATCGCGCAGATCCTCGGCGGCATGAAAGCGGTGGCCGAAGGGGTGCTTACCAGCCGCTCGCTCTATGAACTGGCCGCGAAAAAGGGGGTCGATATGCCGGTCTGCGCCGAAGTTTTCCGCGTATGCCACGAGGGGAAAAATCCCAAAGAGGCGGTGGCGGAACTGATGGGGCGCAGCCTTAAAGGGGAGTTTTACTGATGGACCGGGCCCATCTGGAAAAAATGCTGGCGGCGGTAAAAGAGGGGAAGCTTTCACCCAAGGCCGCCGCCGCGAAGATCGTGAACGAACCGTATGAAGATATCGTGTTCGCCAAAGTCGATCATCACCGCGCGCACCGGCAAGGGTTTTGCGAGGTGATCTTCTGCGCCGGGAAAACCCCCGCGCAGGTCGCCGCCATCGCTAAAAAACTTCTTGCGCGGAGCGATCGGCTGTTGGCCACCCGCGCCGACAAGAAGATGTACGCCGCGGTGAAGAAGGTGGCGCGGAACGCCGCGTATCACCCGCTGAGCGGCGCGATCACCATCGAGAAGAAACCGGCAAAGAAAATCGGAAAGCTGCTGGTTCTCACCGCCGGCACATCCGACATCCCGGTGGCGGAAGAGGCGGCGGTGACCGCATCCATCATGGGATTGAACGTGACGGCGATTTTCGATGTCGGGGTCGCCGGCATCCACCGGCTGCTGGATCAGCGCGACGCACTGCAAGGGGCCGATTGCATTATAGTCGCCGCGGGGATGGATGGCGCTTTGGCCAGCGTGGTGGGGGGGATGGTCGCCTCGCCGGTGGTGGCGGTGCCTACCTCGGTCGGCTACGGCGCGGCGTTCGGCGGCCTTGCGCCGTTGTTGGCGATGCTCAACAGTTGCGCCAGCGGCATCGCCGTGGTGAATATCGACAACGGTTTCGGCGCGGCCGCAATGGCCCACCGGATCATCAAAGGGAAATACGGCGCACCATGACCATTGCATATCTTGACGCGTTTTCGGGGATCAGCGGCGACATGGTGGCGGGGGCGCTGATCGATCTCGGCGTGCCGCTGGCCTATTTGAAACGCGAACTGAAAAAACTTGATCTGGACGGCTACCGCCTTA
>JAHFEJ010000005.1:19455-67720 GCA_023248535.1 Nitrospinales bacterium
CGAGACGGTGAAACGGAGCGGCATAACCGCAACCCATTTCGGCGTGCACATCACGAAGAAACAGAAGAGCCGCGATTACGCCGTGATACGCAAACTCATCGAAACAAGCACGCTGGATACGGCGGTGAAAGAAACCGCGCTTGCCATCTTTAAAAAAATCGCCGAGGCCGAGGCGAAGGTGCACAGCCAAAGCATCGAGAAGGTGCACTTCCACGAGGTGGGGGCGGTGGATAGCATTGTCGATATTACAGTGGCGGCCCTCGGCTTTCACCGGCTTGGCATCACCCGCTTTGCCTGCTCGCCGATCCCGACCGGCGGCGGTATGGTTGATACCATGCACGGCATGATGCCGGTGCCGGCCCCTGCCACGCTGCTGATGCTGAAAGGAATTCCATTAACGCCGGACGCGGCGCCGATGGAGCTGACCACCCCCACCGGGGCGGCCATCGCATCCGTGCTTGCCGAAAACTTCGGGCCGATGCCCGTCATGAAGCCGCTGGCTGTTGGTTACGGAGCCGGGACAAAAATCCGGCAGGACAGGGTGCCGAATCTTTTCCGCATTGTGTTGGGAGAACCGGCGGGACGCGCCAAACGGCTGATGGTGCTGGAAACGAACCTTGACGACGCCACGCCCGAAAGCCTCGGCTACGCCACGCTGAAAATGCTCGGCGCGGGGGCGCTCGACGTGTGGGTGGCCGGCGTGACGATGAAAAAGGGGCGGCAGGCGTTTTTGCTTTCCGTGCTTTGCGATCCGCTGAAAGCGGCGGATCTTCGCAATCTGATGTTGGAGGAGACTCCCACGCTTGGCGTGCGGCAGTACGAGGTGGAACGGTTCGAGTTGGAGCGCAAGATCATCAAGGTGAAAACGAAATTCGGCGAGGTGCGGGTGAAGGAAGCGGTTACCCCCGGCGGACAGCGGCGGCTGAAACCGGAGTATGATGATTGCAAAACGCTTGCGGAAAAAGCGAAAGCGCCGTTCGACGCCGTTTATCGCGCGGCTCTCAGCGTTGTGCTGAAATAACAATCGCTTTCCCTGTATTTACAAATAGCTTGTTAGGGTTATTCCATTCATCTTGGCAAACTTATATACTTTCATTACATAACAAAACGATACGGCTAAATAGCCACGGGGGGAGTAAGTGATGGTTTATGTTGTCCGCATGGGGCGGATTATTTTGTTGGCCGCACTACTGCATTTTTCATTTGTTGCCACCGCGTTTGCCGGTGATCAGATGGCTTCCAATGGTGAAGAATCGATGTACTTCACGCCCGAGGAAATGAACTCCATAAGTTCGTTCCGGCCAAAACCGGTGCCCGAATCGCCGGGGTTCATCACGGTCATCACTTCCAAAACGATTGCCGCGATGGCGGCAAAGGATTTGGCCGATGTTTTGAATACCATTCCCGGATTTCATATCGCCCACTCCAATTCCGCGGAAACCCAGCTGGCCGTCCGCGGATTGCAGACACCCTCCGATATTTTGGTGATGATCGACGGACACCGTCTCAATAATTTCTATGATGGGGCCGCGTTATACGATATTCCCGTGGATGGCATCGAAAAAGTTGAGGTCATCCGCGGCCCGGGATCGGCGTTGTATGGCACCAACGCGGTAGCGGCGGTTATCAATATCATCACGAAAAAGGCCGGTCATGGGCGCATCAAGGCCGGTGGCGGCACGTTGCATACATATAAACTGAATGCCGGTTACGGCGATGTAGGGGAAAATGACCGGGTATCCGCCTTCGCCGAGCTGTATGGCACTGGCGGCGGCGAGGCCTCCATCCCGTGGGATCGCCTTTCCAACAACACTGCTGCCGCGCCTTATTCCAAAGCCCCGGCGGCCATGAAGGGAAACCAGCGGAAGCTGATGGGGGATGTCCAGTGGGATCATGGGGAAACAAATACAAAATTCACTTTTTACAGCGATGACCGGGGGCCGGGATTTGCCTATCAGAATATCGTGGCCGATGCTTCAAAGTCGGCTTCCAGCTACTTTTCCCTTGATATTTCCCGCCCGTGGGGAAGCGAGAAAACTTTATTATTGGAACCCCGGCTGTATAGCGATGTATGGATGGTTGACAGGAAAATCCAGCTATATCCCGATGGCTACACCGATAATCGCGATTTGAACGGGGATGGGCAGCCGGAATATTTTCCGAACGGCATGTTGCTTCAAAAGAAATATGACGTGCTTACCAACGGCTTTGAGTTGCGGGGCCGCTCCATGATCGGGGACGAGAATTATGTGACCGCCGGCATTGTGCTGGAAGATGCCAGCATCCGCAATCCCCAGGTGTTAACCAACTATGCCGGCGAACCGGACGTGGGGGCCGTTCCCCAGGCGTATTTATCCAACTGGAACGGCTATTCGTTCCCTTCGAGATACCGGACCATTTATGCCGCGTACCTCCAGAATGATTGGACGCCCAGCCGGTATTTCAATCTGGTGGGCGGGATCCGGTACGATCATTACAGCGATTTCGGCGATACCGTCAACCCGCGGGCGGCGATGGCTTTTTATCCGCTTGCCGGGCTTGATATCAAGCTGCAATACGCCACCGCCTTCCGCGCTCCGACGTTCAGGGAGCTTTATGACGAAACCGATTTGCAGTTCGCGGGCAACTCTTCCTTGCATCCGGAAAAGATCGAGACGGTGGAAGCGGGAGCCGGTTATACCTATGGGGCGAACAGTTTTGTGCGGCTCAACGCCTACCGTGAAACGTTGACCGATTACATCACCACGCTATTCAACACCTCAATGGCATCGATCACCCGTTACCAAAACAGCGGCAAGCTGGAGATAACCGGCGCAGGGATTGAGGCGAAGCACACATTTGAAGCCGGATCGTTTTTCATGTGGAATGTTTTCCTTTTTAACGCCAAGGACGTCATTTCGGACAGCTATTTAACTCAGGTTCCGCAGTTGCGGGGGAACGTGGTTGCGGGAATGGACCTTCCTGCCGGATTTAACGGCACGCTCACCTACAATTACTATGGCACGAGCAAGGCCAATGCCCGCACTTCACAAGAGATCATCCAGGGACAAGCCAACTCGGAAGGACCATTCAACATCGTGAACCTGGCGTTATCAAAGAAGAACCTGATGCAGGGCGTCAACATCAAGATGACGGCATTTAATCTGCTCAATGCCGACTACCGGGAAATCTATTCCGACCTCCGGTACCGGTTCCCCACAGTTCCTGACAATGGAACCGGCAAGAACCACATCCAAACCAACCAGCGAATGTTCCTTTTTGAAGTGGAAAAGGAGTTTTGACGGTGAACCGGAAAAACAGGGGACGAATATTTTCCGCAATGATGATGGTCCTTTTTGCCGTGCAGGGGTGCGGAGGCATGAATGTTAAAAACAACGATGAAAAATACACGCCGTATACCGATAATACCGTCATCGGGAGCACCAGAAACGGCCTTACTACGTACTATTCATATATGGCTAGCTGCCAAACGGGCCTGGGAACCCTTGTCGCTGATTCGATGCGGTGGAAAACAGGCGCTGATTTTGCCGTGGTGAATGCGGGAACCGTCCGGTGGAATCCTCCCGACCCGGCGGGCGATACGTTGCCTTCCGGCCTCATTACCAAGGGAAATGTAGCCCGCTTTCTCCCCTATGACAACCTCAGCGGCATTGCTCCGGCTACCCATCCGGCAACCGTTGTCACCCTGAACTTGAGTGGCGTGGTGATTAAGCAGATGTTTGAAAACAGCTTCAGCCGTATGTTGGCAAGCGGTGCGCCGGGCACCAGTTATGGAAGGTTTTTGCAGGTATCCGAAGATATTCAGGTTTTCGCCGATGTCACACAGCCTGTCGGCTCCCGCATTACCATGATCAAAATAAAGAGTCCCTCTTCTACATCATGGGATTTGACGACGTATACCCCGATAGATACCACCGATACCACCAAGCTGTACCGCGTGGCGGTGCTGAAAAAATATATTAAGAATACGCCCGGCTTTGCGGATTACGATAAATATTGGGATATCCTCGCTCAGGGAGCTAATGTGGTGGATACCAACATTTATCTTTACGACCTGGAGGTGGAAGTGTTTTTAACCTTTTCGCCTATTGTGATTGCAGATTCCGGTGCCTGCGGTAATCCCGCCCTCAGCGCTGATACAAACCAAAACCTTGTCATTACCCATCAATAGGAGGTTTGTGCGAGGGGGTTCCGGAAGGTGCAGTCTTTGGCGCTTTAAAGGAGGAACGTTTGTCCGCTAATATGCGTTTTAGCCGCATTTTAGGGTTTGTGGCATGTTTTGCCATAACGGCCGGCGCCACTCCCGCTTTTCCGGCGGAAATCGCCATCCTCGTTTCACAGGATATCCCGCCATACAAACAGGTGATTTCCTCGTTCACCGCCGGCGTGGGGAAGGTGCCGGTCTCCATTCATGACATGAAAGGCGATCTTGCCGATGGCAGGAATTATCTCGGAGGCGCGGCGGAGAGGGGCGCGCGGTTGATCGTGGCCGTTGGAAGCAAGGCGGTGGCCGCCGCCTCTGTTTTCGCGGATCGCCTGCCCGTAATGGCCCTGATGGCGCCGGAGCCCGCAAAGATTCTTGAATCCGCAAGAATGGGTTTTGGCATCACGCTGACTTCCAATCCATCCGATCAATTCGATTTTTTGCATGAGCTGCTCCCGGAAGCAAAAACGATCGGCGTCATATACAATTCGGAGCTGATATCGGATGAGTTAAGCGATGGCTTGACCGCGGCGCGCGCCCGGTATCGGCACCGATACCGGGTTGTGGAAGAAAAGATAACTTCGCCTGACGAGGCGCCGGGCGCCTTTCGCCGCGCGGTGGAGACCTCCGATGCGATATGGCTGGTGTTCGATGAAACGGTGGTTACGGAGCAAGCCATCAAGTACCTTTTTGAATTGGCCTTGGGCAAAGGAATTCCGGTAATCGGTTTTTCCAAAAAAACGGTTCAAAAGGGGGCGTTGTTCACCGCATATTCCGATTATGGCGAAATTGGCCCTCAAGCCGCCAAACTTGCAAAAAAGGTGCTGGCGGGAAGCGCCCCGGCCGACATTGGATTTATGTACCCCGAAACGAACGGATACTACGTCAACCGGCGCGTTGCGGAACACCTGAGAATTCCCCTGGTCAAGCGTTTTGCGGGGATGTGGGTGGAATATTATGAGTAAATCGATGAAATTTAGTCCTTACGGGCTGCGGTTTTACTTCGCCATCCGTTTGGCTCTCGTTTTCATGCTGGTGGCCACCATCATGATTTACACAGCCATGTCCTACATTTCTGCCACGATGATTGAGAATCATTTCGAACTGGCGCAGGTATTGGCCGAAGAAATCGCCGCGAACAGCGAATACGGCTTCCTTACGGGTGACAAAGTAATTCTGGGAAAAATGCTTGAGGGGGTGAAGCGCCAAAAAGACGTTGTATATGCCGCTATCCTCGAAAAGGAAGGCGCCGATGGGATACTGTTCGAATTTTCGCGCAGTGGATATAGTCCGCGGCCCGTTGCGCCGTTGCCCGCCAGTGTTCAAAAGGAAAAATTCACTCTTGGAAAACACCACATGGTGGTCGGCGTCACATGCCCGGTATACACCACATCGGCCCCAAATGAAGCCGAGTCATTGCTGTTTGAGGGCGCGGAGGGATTGCCGGCGACGAAGAAAAAAACGTTGCATGGGGCGGTTCGGGTTTTCATTTCGCTTGACCATGAGTTGGTGGAAATCGGGCGGTTGGGCGTGCTGATAGCCAGCGGCGTCGTAGCCGGTCTTTTATTGCTGGTTTTCGTGCTTTACGCCATGTTGTCACGGCAGGTTGTTTGGCCTCTGGGCGAGTTTATCCGCGGCGTTCGCGAGATCGAAAAGGGAAACCTGGATTATCGTATCCCGCTGCTGTCCAAAAGTGAAATAAAGGAGCTGGTCGAGGCGTTCAATGATTCGGTGGAAAAACGGCAACATGTTTCAAAGGAACTGGCCCTGCATCAGGAACATCTCGAGGACTTGGTCAGAGAGAGGACGAAGGAGTTGCTGGCCGCGCGAAATCAGGCGGAGGATGCAACGCGGCTAAAAGACAAATTTGTCGCCGCCGCTTCCCACGATTTGCGCTCCCCCGTCGGCTCCTTGCAGGTGCTAATCCGGTTTATTCAAGGACGGCCCGAAATCCAGGTAAATCCGGAAACCAGCAGGTTGTTTGCAGCCGCCTATAAAAACACCCAGGGCATTTTAAAATTGATAGACAATTTGCTGGATTTAAATCGCATTCAAATGGGCAAACTCACCTATCATTATAAAAATTGCGATGTCTCCGCCATCGTCGCGGCCGCCATAGAACCGCTTCGGGCCCTCGCCGAAGCTAAAAATATCGCCATCCACGTTTCATTATCGCCGGGGACGGTCATAAAGGTGGACGAGAGCCTTATTATTCAGGCGATCCAGAACCTTATTTCCAACGCGATAAAATATTGCGGAAGCGGTGGTGAAATATCGCTAACGGAGGAAACGGCCCCTCAGGGATTTGTGTTAAAGGTTAAGGATACCGGCACCGGAATTTCGCCTGAAGTGCTGAACCGGCTCTTTACCGACAATATCCTTCAAAGCATACCGGGAACTGCGGGAGAACAGGGGAGCGGCCTGGGGCTTCAACTCTGTTATGATATCATCAAGGCGCATGGCGGAACAATAACCGCCGAAAGCATTGTGGGTGAGGGAACCACGTTCACCGTTTGTCTTCCTAATCTCGGATTCCGAAGGTAGGTGAACAGGCCGTACCGGATTAAATTTCGGGCGGCGGCGGGGAAAAACGTTACTCTTTCCAAGCCGTCACCACCCGTTGCCAGCGGAACCGGTAGGCGTAGGCCAATTCCGGTAAAAGCCGCTTATACCTGCATCCTCATTACTTCCTGATATGCGTCGAGAACTTTGTTCCGCACCTGCACCGTCATGCGGAAAGCCAGATCGGCTTTCGACAGGGCGATCATCGTTCCGTGAATGTCCTTGTTCTCCCCGCTGACCAGCGCTTCGATGGATTTGTCGGCGTCCAGCTGGAGATTGTTCACTTCGTTCATGGATTCTTTCAACGCGTCGCCAAAACTTTTTCCGGCGGAGGTCCCCGCGGCATTCGCCGTCTTGATACCGAGGTCGGCCCCCAGCGGCTTAAAATTGGTGTTCAGCGCGGATATTTTCATCATCTATTCCTTATTTCACGTCGGTGATGGCCGACCGGAGGATGCCGGTCCGCTTGTTCATCGCAGTGATCGCCGCATCGTATGACATCTGCGTTTCGGAAAACGCCGTAACCTCTTTTTCCATGTCAACGTTGTTGCCGTCGATACGCCCTTGGGTCAAGTCGACATCGGTTACTCCCTGGATACCCTGGATATCCTGTACCGGAGAGCCGAAGTGGCCGGCGTGGGTCGCTTTTAGCGGCATGGCAGATCCATCCAATGCCCCGCGCAATATCCCTTCGAATTCAAATCGCGAAGCCTTGAATCCCGGGGTTTCGGCGTTGGCGATATTGGCGGCATGAACCGATGCTTTTTGGGCGTTGAGATCCAGCGACCTCTTCAACAGCGCCGGCGTGCGGTCGCTAAACAGTAACGAGTTAATAAGTCCCATGTTTTTTCCTCTTACCCATGTCAAAATTGCAAGCTATGTGCCATTCGACATATTTTTTGCAAGTCGTTTTATAACAGTATGATGCAGATATGACGATTGCTAATGAACCGTCAAATAGGAAGGATTTTCCCCAATTATTTGACGCCTTTCAAAATAAGGGAGCGTCTACTTCCATACCACAGAAACGGAGCCTTGGGCGACGATGTCGGCGCGGAACCCTTTTTGTCCCATATAAAATCGGCGTACGTACAACTCGTTGACTTCCGCCTGCAGGGTAGTGTGTTCATCAAGCGCGATATTGAGCGCCCGTTCGATTTTTCCTTTGGCGTCTTTCAGGCCGGTATCCATCCGCCACTGGGCCTGCTTTCGCATCTGGCCGCGGAAGTCGTCGTGAAGAAGCCATTCGGCGGCGGCCTGCAGGGCGCTTTCGGTTTCCAACGTGTAGTCGAGTTTGGCAAGATGTAAAAGTCCCTTTTCCTCATCGTAAACCGGTTCACCCGAGAAAAAAATGGCTCCGTTCACATCCCCCTTCAGTCCCAGTTGAATCACGCAACGCCCTTTCGACGAATAAACCGAGGCGCTGGTGATGACCACCTTCCGCGTACCCAAAATCACCGGTTTTTCCGAAAGGCGGCGGAAAAGCTGTTCCGCCGCCGCATCGAAATCCAGCGCCGCTTTCAGCGCCACATTAAATCTGCCGCTTGCCTTGGGGCCTGTTTTCAATTCCGGCAGCGTTGTGGTTCCGGGAGCGGGCATTGTGCCCACCGTCATCACTGGCGTGCCCGTGATGCCGATGCCGGTCACCAATGTGTCGCCGGAGCCATCTATGGCGGTTACATGTATATCGCGCGGATTTGGCAACAGCCAGACATCCTTTTCCAGTTGCAGCGGCGTCTGTATTTTTTTCCAAGCTTCTTCAGCGGTGTTTTTGAAATCGGCCGCCGCCGGTATCCGTTCGTCAATCAACTTCGCCGCCTCCTCCAGCCGGGGGCGTATTTTGCCGTCGACCGCATGGGTGATATCGAAATTGAGCGCCGTCACCCCGCAGCGATTGGGATAGAGATTCGGCAACAGCCTCGTTTTTGAGCGAACCTTCCAGTCCGGGGTCCAGTCCAGCGCGGTCTCCATGCTGAAGACCGCTTCCCGCGGGCCTTCGCCGCCATCGCCGCATTGGCCGAACTGCATCCACGGGGACTGGCCGCCGCCCAATATGCCCGTCTTGAGCCTATGGGCCACCGCCAGCGAATAGGAGACACGCGCGGTGATTCTCACTTTGTTGCCGGCCAGAACCGCCTGCAACGGGGCGCGCCAGACGCGGTATTTTACTCCAATGTCACCGACAGCGCTGGCGCCAACGGTTTCCCATCCGTTGCTGTTGAATTCCAGCGGGACCTTTTCCTCCGCCTTCCGCAGAATCGGCCCCAGATGCACGGTGATCGGAATTTCAATTCCGCTCTCCTCCGGCGGGATATCCGGCTCTGGGGCCGCCGCCTCAAAGGCCGGCTTCGGCACGCCGAGTCCGCCGCCGCATCCAGCCATGCAGGCGAGCAACAGCGCCCCGATAACGGCGGGGAGGGGAAAATTGCGCTTCATCCAGCCGATTATACCCCGCCATCCGCCACTGCGTTTTTTGGTCTTTAACTGGCAATGGATAATGAACGAGCCACAGAGGCACCGGGAAAACTGTTTACATTAAAGGTACCGGCCTGAGGTTTTAATTCCGTACTTTCAATACAAAGAGACTTGTCTTGTAACTCTGTGCCTCTGCGTCTCTCGTGGTTATATTCATCTACAGAAATGCTGGATGAGCCGGGACAAACCTTTGCGCGGGAAAACCGAAAAGTGGATAATAGGCAAATGCGCGAACATCGGATTTATGTTGGGGGGCGTTTCACGGCCACTCCCCGCAAAACCGCCGTCACCGCGCCATTCAACGGCGAAACGATAGGGGAGGTTTTCCTCGCGGGCGCGGCAGAGGTGGAGTCCGCCACCGCCGCCGCGCAGGCTTCTTTTGAAGAGACGAAAAAGCTTGCGCCGGCGGACCGTGCCGCGATTTTAATGGCGATCCATAACGGGATTGCCGCGCGCGCCGAAGAGTTGGCCCGCGTTATCGCGCGGGAAGCGGGGAAACCGGTTCTCAACGCGCGGCAGGAGGTGCAACGGAGCCTATTCACGTTTCTGACGGCGGCGGAAGAGGCGAAACGCATTTCGGGGGAAGTGCTGCCGCTTGATATCCATCCGCTGGCCAAAGGGCGGCAATGCTTTGTGAAACGCTTCCCCATCGGTCCCATCCTTGGCATCTCGCCTTTTAATTTTCCGCTCAACCTCGTTGCCCACAAAGCCGCCCCCGCCTTGGCGGCGGGAAACCCCATTGTGATAAAACCGGCCACACGGACGCCGTTGACCGCGCTGCTTCTGGCGGAGATTGTTGACGCATCCGGCTGGCCCAAGGGGGCGTTCTCGGTATTGCCCACCACCAATGAATTGGCGGAAACGATGGTGCGGGATGAACGGTACAAAATGGTCTCGTTCACCGGCAGTCCTGCCGTGGGGTGGATGCTGAAGAATATCGCGGGGAAAAAGAAGGTGGCGCTGGAACTGGGGGGCAACGCGGGGGTCATCGTGCATGACGATGCCGACCTCGACTACGCCGCCGGGCGGATTGTCACCGGCGGATTCAGTTATGCGGGGCAGACCTGCATTTCAGTGCAACGCGTCTTCGTACAACAAACGGTGTACGAAAAATTCAAGGCGCTTTTCATCCCGAAAGTGGCGGCCCTGAAAACCGGCGATCCGCTGGACGAAGCGGTCAACGTCGGCCCCCTTATCTCGGCGGGCGAGGTTCAGCGCATCCTCGGCTGGATGGACGAGGCGGTGAAGGGGGGGGCGAAACTCCTCTGCGGCGGAAAAGCGGAGGGGAACGTTCTCCAGCCGTCCGTGCTGGAGCAAACCACCCCGGAAATGAAAGTTAACTGCATGGAAGTTTTTGGACCGGTGGTGACGCTTATCCCCTACGGCGCCATGGATGAAGCGCTGGCGCTTCTGAACGATAGCGAATTCGGCCTTCAGGCCGGCGTTTTTACCAACGATCTCCGTGGCGCGTTCGACGCGTGGGAAACGCTGGACGTGGGGGGGGTGATGATAGGGGATGTGCCGACCTTCCGCATCGATCACATGCCATACGGCGGCGTGAAAAGCTCCGGCCTCGGCCGCGAGGGGTTGCGCTGGGCCATTGAGGAAATGACCGAACCGAAATCCCTCGTCATCAACCTTCCGGGGTAGGGCGCGCTTCCTGTCATTGTTCCACTAGGGGGATGAAAGGTCCGCTCTTGCCACTGTACAGGCAGGACGCCATGCGTAAAAGAGAGAGCTTTGAAAATATAACTGGGTGCCGTGCCCTTCAAGGGCACCCCCGCGGCGGGTTGTGTGCGGCAGGCTCCGCAGGCTTCGCCGCCGCATGTTTATTTCCGCCGCTCCCAAGTCAAGCCCGGCATGACATAGGCAGGGGCGGAAAGGGTGTTATGCGGCGGCGCCGCGCGGGCCTGTGTAGCGCTTTGCCAGGATGAGCAGTTCCCTTTCGGCGTCCTGCTTTTGCAGGAAGTGATTGGCTCCCGCCCGAATGAACTTCGCTTTATCCGCCGCGTCGGTCGTGCTTCCCGCGATGATGAGCGGTGTGCGCGCATATTCATCGGATTCGCGCAGCGCGGTAAGGAAGTTCAGGGTGTTGCCGTTGCCTCCCTCATTGGCAATGATGATGAATTCCGGGGATCCCCCCCTGGCGGTGGCTTTAATAAGCGCATAGGGCGTATCGACCTCCACCATTTCCACATCCAGATTCCTGGCGAAAAAGCTTTCAAGGCGGTATTTGAACTGGCTGTCGTCGCACATGATGGCGGCGTAGGGGCGGCGGTACGGGAGGGTGATCGTGAATTTGCTTCCATTTCCCGGTATCGATTCCACGGTAATCGTGCCGGCATGTGCGCCGATGATGTCGGCGACCAAGGGGAGGCCCAGCCCGGTTCCCCGTTCGCCCGCGGTGCCAGCCCGGCTGGTTTTTTCCTCATGCTTGAAGACTTTTCCCAGCAGCGTTTCCGGAATGCCGATGCCGTTGTCCTTGACGGTGACGACGCCGTTCTTGCCGAATACAGTGCCCACTTCCACCCGTCCTTCGTTCTTTTTGCAGAATTTGATGGAGTTGTTGATCAGGTTGTGGAACACCTCTTCCATCAGGTTGGGGTCGGCATAGAACCGCATGCCGGCGGGAACGGCGTTTACCAGGGTGGCCCCTTTTTCTTCGGCCTGTTGGGCCACCCGTTCGAACACCAGATCGACCGCGCGCCGTACGTCCATAAATTCGCGCTTCACCCCCAGCTTGCCGCTCTTGATGCGGTTTATGTTCAGGATTTCTTCGGTCATCCGCATCAGGTTTTCAACAATCTGGATAACCCGTGAGATGGTCGAACGGTATGCGGCGGGGGCGGATTCCGTGCCGCTTCCGGCCCGTTTCAAAAGTGAAAGGATGGTGCTGAAACCGCCGCGCAGGTCGTGTGCGACAAGTGAAAGGAGCTTGTTCTTCGTTTCCGTCGCCTTCTCGGCTTCGCTTTTTTCAATTTCCAGTTTGCCATGCGCGGCTTTCTGCCAGAGGATGAGGCCGAATACGGCCAATGCCGATAGAAACACCAGCAGATATAATCCGGCGCGGAAGACCGCGCGGCCGCGGATCTCATTTACCCCGCCCTTGGATATTTCACCCACCGCACGGGATATTTCCAGCCCGGAATCGATGGCGTCGGTGGCTTTGGCCAGCCAGACTTCCCCGGAAAGGGAGTATGGCGCGTGCGCCGCCGATGCGGCATATACCGCTTTGCGCGTGTTTTCATAATCCGTTAAGAAGACCTTTTCAAAATGATCAATGGCCGCCCGAAGCGGCGCGGGGGTTTCCTCCAGAGCGCGCAGCTCCAGTACTTTGGCGGCGGCCTCATCCACAATGACCCGGTAGGCTTTGAGCATCTCCCCGGTTTCCGGCGGAATGGGCCGTCCCGCCGCTATCAACCCCCCCAACAGCGCCCGCTCGCGTCCGGCGAATTCGCACAGCTTGGCGATATTGGCGCGGATCACGATGTTGTAGTACATGATTTTTTCCCCGGTTTCGTGGGGGGCGAATACCGTATCGCGAAGGCGGAATTCGCTTTCGATATTGCCGGAAGCAACGGCTACCCATTCCCCGGATTTGATGTTATGCGCGATGATCCTTTTTCGGGCGGTATCAAGTTCCGCCAGACGCTGTTTCCATGCGGCCTGCTGGCGCTCCACATCCCTGTCGGGTTCCAACTTCAAATGTTCGCGGAGGTCCTCCATCGCGGCGCTTGTTTCCACATCGCCTTTCCCGCCGATTTCATTGAACCGCTGGATCATCGCCGAGGTGGGGAAGTCCGTGCCGAGGATGGTGTTGCCGATCCCGCGTTCCAGCGCATGAAGGCTGGCCGCATTGTTCAGGTGCCCCGCCACCTTGTCCATCAGGCGGTAGTGTTCCGCCCGCCGCATCTCCTTGCGCTCTTCTATCATGAGCACGGCGGCAAGGCCGAGGGCGAAAAGAAAAACAAGGAACACCAGCCTTTGCATACGGAGAAAAACTTCTCTCGTGAAAACTTCTTTCGCCGGCATTTCCGTCCCTATTAATCCGCCGCATTCACGGCGCACACCCAATGCCATCTGTGAATAACAGATGGCCAGCCCCCAATTCACCCCACAGGACTATATCACAGCTAACCCTGGGGGGTTATCTGATAAAATGCTTTTAGGCCGCTATCCGGTCGACTTGAATATCTTCAGTATTCCAACCCGGATATTTGCGGTACAATCCAAGCGGATTATGGCAAAACTGGGCGTAAACGTTGATCATGTGGCCACATTGCGCCAGGCGCGCCGCGCCGCGTATCCCGATCCGGCGGCGGCCGCGAAAATGGCGCTGGAGGAAGGGGTTTCCTGCATCACCGTTCACCTCCGCGAAGACCGCCGCCACATCCAGGATGCCGACTTGCTCGCGATCCGCAAACTTCCCGGCTGCCGTCTGAATCTGGAGATGTCCGCCGCGGAGGATATCATCGCTATCGCCCTCAACCTCCGGCCCGAACAGGTTACCATCGTGCCGGAACGAAGGCAGGAATTGACCACCGAGGGGGGGCTGGACGTGGCGGCACGCCCGGAGTTTTACCGTGATTTAACCAAGACCTTTTCCTCCGCCGGAATCGCCCTTTCTTTTTTCATCGATCCCGACCAGCGGCAAATCGACGCTTGTGCCGCCACCCAGGCGTTGGCCGTGGAGATCAACACCGCCGCCTACAGCGAAGCCGTGAGCGATAAGGATACCGCCAAAACCCTGCGCGAAGTGCAACGTGCGGCGTATACGGCGCGCAACCTGGGGCTGGCCGTACACGCCGGCCACGGATTGAACTACCGGAATGTCACTTCCATCGCCGCCATTGAAGGGCTGGAGGAGCTTAACATCGGCCACAGCATCGTGGCGCAGTCGGTGTATGTCGGGTTCCCTTCCGCGGTTGCCAGCATGAAAAGGCTGATCGAAGCCGCCTCCCAAAAAAAACGGGCCGCGGGGTGAACTAAGTGATCCGCCATATCGTGCTGTTCAAACTGAAAGAGGGGATCTCCGGCGCGGAGGCGAAGGAGCTGGCAAACCAACTCGCCGCCCTGCGGCACAATACGGGCGGGTTGATGAAAGAGGCGGAAGTCGCCTTTGACGTTGTTCACGCCCATAATTCCCACGATATTGTGCTTAACTCCGTTTTTGAAGATACCGAGCGGCTGAAAGAGTACCAAATTCACCCCGAACATGTAAAAGTACTTGATTTGATTAAGAAAATCTGCTTAGCTACTGTAAAGGCAGATTACGTGATTTAAAGAGGAGTTGGGGAAGGGCTTCCCATCGGAGCCATAATCCCCGGCATATCGTCCGGATAGGGCAGAATGCCCGTGTATGCGGCGGTATTCGTTTTGTCTTTAGGGAGGTTGCTAGTTGATGGAACAGGAAAAGATAGCCGCGCACGGAAGTGCGCAACTGACGCGGGAAGATATTAACCGTTTTGCGGATCTGGTGAAAGAAGCCGACGCGCAGCGCAAGAGCCTCAACCTCCTCGTGGAATACATCCAGAACAACATCGAGAAGGTGAACCTGAACGTCACCACGATGAAGAACCTCGAAAGCAAAATTCCCTTTTTCAACGAATTCGCCGAAAAGATGGGGGGGAAATTCGAGGAGCTGCGGAATCTCGAGATCCGCGTGAAAGACATCTCCGCGGGCGTGGAAGAGGGCGCCGGGCGCCTGCACGAACACCGCATGGCGGTGGACGAGGTTTCGCTGATCGCCGAACACGTGAAAAGCAAAGTGAAGGCGTTGAACCAGCAGCGGCTGGTGGTGGAAAAAGCCAACGAAGAGGCCGGCAAGCTCAACATTCTGATCTGGGACATGGAAGCCAAGGTCAAGAAGCTCACCGAAGAGAACAAGCTGGTCAAGCAGACCGAAAAGAACGTCATCCGCCTCGAGGAGATGCTGGACAAGGTCGCCGACCGGATGCAAGATATCGAAACCTTCAAGGGGTTGCTCAAAACCTCGGACGAGCAGATCGGCCGTTTGCAAGGTATCAGCCGCGAACTTGAGGATAAAATCGGCCGCATCGCCCGTCAAAAGGAAGAGATCGACGGCTACGGGAAGGACATCGAAAAGATCGGGCAGACCATCGGCCGCCTGCAGGCAAGCAGCGAGGATCTGCTGCGCCAGAATGCGCTGGTGACCCAGATGAACCGCGATGTGGCCCAACTGATCAAGGACATGAATGCGTTGCGCGTGGAAACCGGCAATATCATGATGAAAGAAGACATGATCAAGCGCATCAGCGGCAAGCTGAAGCAGCTTGAGGAGATGAACAGCGAGCTGGAGGTGAATATCACCCGCGTTCGCGAAGACAAGGACGTGGTGGCGGCCACCGAGGAGAAGATCAACAAGCTCAATGTGTTCCTTATCGACTCCATCGGCAACAAGATGAAGATACTCAAAGACGACATGGGCGCCGTGGAAACCGCCCGCGAAAAAATGGCCCGCTTCCAGCAAGAGGCGGACGACCTCGAACTCAAGCTCCAGCGTTTCCGCGAAGATATCAAGATCAGCGAAGACATCGAGGTGAAGCTCAAGAAAATGGGGAGCATGCATGAAGTGCTCAACGCCCAGATCAACGACCTTTCCGCGCGCCGCAATATCGTCGACCAGGTGGAGAAAAAGGTCAATGCCCTCTCATCAACGGTCATTAATCTCGATGTGAAGATGGAAAACCAGCTCCAGCGCAAGGGGCTGGTCGAAAAGCTGGAGAAAAAGCTGGACGGCCTCGATTACTACATCGAAGACGCCACGCTGAAAGCGGACCGTATCAACAAAAAGGTCGAATTCCTCGAGAACCTCGACAAGAAGGTGGAGGACCTGCGCGAGATCACCCGCCAGGTGGAAGAAAAGATATTGGACATCACGCGCGAAAAAAGCGTCATCGACGCGCAGGAGCGCCGCCTCCAGATGCTCGGCAGCAAGCTGGTGGTCATCGAGGAAAACGTATCGGGCAAACTTGAAGAGGTGCGGGAAGGGAACAACCTCCTGCAGGGGATCATCAAGGCCAAGGAAGAGCTTATGCCGGTGGTTGACAAGGTGGATGGCCAGATAAGCGGGCTTGTGGCGCGCAGCCAGCAGCTCACCGGTTCCGAAGAGCGGCTGACCGGCGCGCAGACCCGGTTGGACGATCTGGAAAAACGGCTGGCAAATGTCCGCGACGAGGAGGAACTCCTCATCGAAACGGAAAAGCGGCTTAACATGCTGGGCAACATGATGGAAAAAACCTCGCGCCAGGCCGACCAGATCGGCAAGGAGGAGGCGCTCATCAAGAAAGTCCAGGAAGACATTCTCGTCCTCACCTCGCAGATAGAAGACCTCCGTTCGCAGGAACGGAAGATCGCCAAGCATCAGGAATCGTTCGGGGAGATATCGGACAAGATCAGGTCCCTCTCGGCCATTATGAACGAAGCCGAAACCAAGATCGACGTGCTCAACTCCCGCATGGTGCTTATCAACCGCACCGAGCAGCGGCTCAACGACCTGAACATTCTCGCCGAAGACATCAAGACCAAGCTCAAGGTGCTTTCCTCCGAGGAAAAGATCATCGATAAGGCCGCCGGCCAAATCACCGAGCTTCGCTTCCTGTTGGGCGAAATCGAAAAAAAGATCAGCGACCAAAAGGCGGAGCGGGAATAGTCCCGCTCTTTCCCTTTTTCACAAAACCCCATTCACGGAGCGCGATACATGGCGATAGGTGTTATAGGCGGCAGCGGCCTTTACGGCATGAAAGAGCTGAAGATAAAAAAAACCAAAAAGCTCAGGACTCCTTTCGGCAACCCCTCGGACGAATACGTTTTCGGCGAGTTGAACGGCAAGGAGCTGATCTTTCTTCCCCGCCACGGCCGGGGGCACCGGATTCTCCCCAGCGAACTTAATTTCCGCGCCAACATCTACGGCTTCAAGATGCTGGGGGTGAAAAAAATCCTTTCCGTCTCCGCCGTCGGCTCCCTCAAGGAGGAAATCGAGCCGGGCCATATCGTGTTTCCCGATCAGTTTATCGACCGCACGTTCGCGCGCACCAGCACTTTTTTCGGCAACGGCGTGGTTGCCCACGTTTCCTTCGCCGATCCCGTGTGCAAGCACCTCATCGGCGTAACCTCCGCGGCGGCCAAGCGCGCCGGGGCCGTCACCCATGTTGGCGGCACATATGTCAATATGGAGGGGCCGCAGTTCTCGACCCGCGCCGAATCCCGCATGTACCGCTCGTGGGGCGCATCCGTCATCGGCATGACCAACCTCAACGAAGCCAAGCTCGCCCGCGAGGCGGAACTCTGCTATGTCACCATTGCCCTCTCCACCGATTACGACTGCTGGTACGAAGGGCATGAAGAGGTGAGTACCGCCGCCATTCTGGAGATCATCCACAAGAATGTGGAGATGTCGCAAAAGATCATCAAGGAAGCGGTGGCGAAAATTGACGATGGCGCCGATTGCCCCGCCGGGTGCAACCATATGTTGGCGCACACCATCATGACCGACCCGAAGAAAATCCCGCCGAAGACCAAATTGGCCCTGAAGCCGATCATCGGCAAATATTTGAACCCGAAGAAGCAGTAAGGAAGACGCATGAGCCGCTCAAAGGAACTGTTTGAAAAAGCGAAAACCCTGATGCCCGGCGGGGTGAACAGCCCCGTCCGCGCTTTCAAAAGCGTGGGGCGTGACCCGATTTTCATCAAGCGCGCCAAAGGCAGCGCCATCACCGACGTGGACGGCCGCACGTATATTGATTATGTGGGATCGTGGGGGCCTATGATCACCGGCCACGCCGACGAGCGCATTCTGGCCGCCATAGCCAAAGCCGCGGAGGATGGCACCAGTTTCGGCGCGCCGCACGAGCGCGAAATAGAACTGGCCCAAATGGTTATCGACGCGGTTCCCTCCATCGAGATGTGCCGCATGGTCAGCAGCGGCACCGAGGCGGTGATGAGCGCCATCCGCCTGGCCCGCGGTTTCACCGGGCGCGACATGATCCTCAAATTTGAAGGATGCTATCACGGCCACGGCGACAGCATGTTGGTGAAAGCCGGCAGCGGCGTGGAAACGCTCGGCTTGCCGGACAGTCCCGGCGTGCCGTCCGGGATCGCGAATAACACCCTTACGGCGAAATACAACGACCTGAAGAGCGTGGAAGAGTTGTTCGCCGCGCAGCCCGGCAAGATCGCCTGCGTGATTTTGGAAGCGGTGGTCGGCAATATGGGCGTGTGGATACCGGAGCCGGGCTTCTTGCAGGGGCTTCGTGCATTGTGCGACAAGCATGGCGCATTGCTCATATTCGACGAGGTTATCACCGGCTTCCGTTTGGCCTACGGCGGCGCACAGCAGTACTACGGCGTGAAGCCCGATCTCACCACGCTGGGCAAGATCATCGGCGGCGGCCTGCCCGTCGGCTGCTTTGGCGGGCGCAAGGATATTATGAAGATGATGGCCCCCGAAGGGCCGGTTTACCAGGCCGGAACGCTGAGCGGCAATCCGCTGGCGATGGCCGCGGGGATCGCCACGCTTAATATCCTGAAAACGCCCGGCGTGTACGATCAGCTTGAACAGAAGAGCAGAAAACTGGCCGATGGCCTTGCGGCCGCCGCCCAAAAAGCCGGGCACAAGACCACCAGCAACCGGGTTGGGGCGATGTTCTCGCTTTTCTTTACTGATAAGAAGGTGTTCGATTATCCTTCATCAAAAACTTCAGACACGAAGAAGTTCGCCAAATACTTTGGGCTGATGCTTGAGAATGGCGTTTATCTGGCGCCTTCGCAGTTTGAAGCGGGATTCATGTCGTTGGCCCACAGCGAGGCCGATATCGCCAAGACCATCGCCGCCGCCGAGTCCGCTTTCAGCCAGCTCTGATACCCGTTTTCTCAACCCGCCCTCAAGGAGCATACGGCGGGTTGCATGGTAGAATGCCCGGCACAGGCATATCCAGGCTTCCGGGCGCAGTGGTTCCATGCCGGTGATGGAAAAGGGGTGACGATGAAAATGGGCGAAGGCAGGCGTCTGTTCATCCTTATCAGCATTTTGTTGGTGGCGGGGTTCCTTGCAACCAGCCTTGCCAGCTATTTGATATCCAAGGCGGGGGTGCGCGAGGCAATCATCGCCCGCGAACTGCCGATCACCAGCGACAACATCTATTCGGAAATCCAGCGCGATCTTTTGCGCCCGATCTCAATTTCCTCATTCATGGCCAACGATACGTTTTTGCGCGATTGGACGTTGCGCGGCGAGCGCGAAACCGGCGAAGTGACGAGGTATCTCAAGGAAGTATCGAACAGGTATGGCGCGCTCACCTCGTTCTTCGTATCGGAAAAGACGGGCGTTTACTACCATGGGAACGGCATCCTGAAAAAAGTGCGGGAGGATGAACCGCGCGACATATGGTATTACCGTGTGCGGAACATGGCCCCGGATTATGAGATCAACGTCGATCTGGATATGGCGAACCGCGACACCATGACTATTTTCATCAACCACCGCGTGTTCGATTACAGCGGCCATTTCATCGGCGCCACCGGCGTCGGACTGGCGGTCGATTCGGCGCGTCAGGTTATTGAAAATTATCAGAGGCGCTACGGCCGGAACATCTATTTTGTGGATCGCTCCGGGAAGGTGGTGCTGAAGGGGCGCGGCAGCACCGATTCGTACCGCACCATTCTTGAAAGGCCGGGCCTCAAGACAATCGCCCCCGCCATTCTTTCATCGGAGCAGGGGTCGTTTGAATATCGGCATCAGGGGAAGACGTTGCTGGTAAACGCCCGTTTCATAAAAGAGCTGCAATGGTATCTGATGGTTGAGCAGGATGTGGATCCCTCGCTCGCCAGTTTACGGAGAACGCTATACGGCAATCTGGCGGTCTGCTTCGTTATCACTTTAATAGTTCTGACCGCTACCCGTTTCACTGTGGGCCGCTACCAGCGGCGCGTGGAAGAGCGCACCGAAGAGCTGCGGGTGGCGAAGGAACTGGCGGAAGACGCCACGCGCCTCAAGGACCGGTTTGTGGCGCTGGTCTCGCATAACCTCCGGGAACCGCTGGCGACGATCAAGGGGTATATCCAGCTTTCCCGCCAGGCGAATGACGGCGGCGAGGGCAATAAAACCGATTTTGGCGGTTGGCTGTCCACCTCGGAAAAGATCGCCGATGATTTAATGGAGAGTGTTGGGAAGATACTTGATACAAGCCGGTTGCAGGCCGGCCAAATCAGTCTCAACAAAAGCCGCATTAACGTTCATGACTTTGCGCAACGGTGGATGGACAAAGTATCCATCGCGGCGGCGCAAAAAGGGATCACGATACATAACGAAATCCCCCAAACATCCACGTTAACGGGTGATGCCGACCTGCTTGGCGAAGTATTATTGAACCTTCTCACCAACGCCATCAAGTTCACCCGGCAGGGGGGAACCGTTACCCTTTCATCGCCCGCTCCCCATATCCTAACCGTCAGGGATTCGGGCATCGGTGTCCACGAAGCCGTATTGCCCGATATCTTCAAGTATGAAGTGATGACCAGCACCAAAGGGACGGCCGGGGAACGGGGAACCGGTTTTGGCCTGCCCTACTGCCAGGACATAATGAAAATCCACGGCGGCGTTTTACGGGTTGAAACATCCCCCTCGGGATCCGTTTTTTTCATGGAATTTCCGCAAGAAAAGGCTTCCCCGCCTTCGGCCCCCTCAAACGGCTGAACCTGCCGGGGTATCCCCTTTCGTCACTTAAAAAATCCATCCCCCGGAATCAAAAAGTAAAACTTTAGTTCCTGCAGTTCTTTCTTCCGTACCCCAAATAAGGCCTTATGGGAAATTTTTGCCGGGTCGATAAGTTATCTAGATAAAAGTAGAGAAGCGCCACGGGGTAAACAGCTGGCGTTTCGCAACGTAGGGTTTCAAAGGCCAGAACGCCGGGGGTACGGTGTTCCGCCGGTGGGTAACAACCATCAACGGATACACGTCCCTCCGCCCGTTCTCCCTTAAAAAACTCCCGCCTGCGAACCGCGGCGAACGGGGCAATTCTCAAACGTAGGAACCGGATGGGGATCGACAAAACTTCATCCCAACTGCAAGGAGGAGTGCGGCCAAAAAAGAGCCTTTGAAACAGTTTCACAACATTTCCGGCTGGGGTGGCTGGAAATGCGGGCGCGCCGCCACGCGCGCCCGGCCGCCGTTTTGCGGCGGGACGCGGAAATTCCGCGATGGCAAGGCAAGGAAGCCAATTTTTCAAGGAGGATACGGTCATGGCTTTACGAGTTTATAACAACCTTTTCTCGGTCAACGCGCAAAGAAACCTGGCGACGAACAGCAGCAACCTGGGTTCATCGCTGGAAAAACTCTCTTCAGGTATGCGGATAAACAAGGCGGCGGACGACGCGGCCGGGTTGTCCATTTCAGAAGGTCTGCGGTCGCAGATCCGCTCGCTGAACCAGGCTACCCGCAACGGCAATGACGGCATCAGCCTCATCAACACGGCGGAAGGGGCGCTCTCCGAGCAGTCCTCGATCCTCGTCCGTATGCGCGAACTGGCCTCGCAGGCCGCTACCGGCACCGTCGGCAGCACCGAACGCAGAACGATTGACCGCGAATTCCAGGCGCTTAAGCAGGAAGTCGACCGTATCGCCTCGGTGACGGAATTTAACGGCCAAAAGCTGGTTGACGGTTCGCTTAGCTCCGCCGCGACTTCTTCGGTGGTTATTCAGGTCGGTATCCGCGCGACTACCAACGACCGGCTCAACCTGAACACCGCAGTCGACCTGACCGCCATCACCACCACCGGGCTGGCGGTACAGAACACCAACGTGCTCACCGCGCAATCCGCATTGGCTTCGCTGGGGAGCATCGACAGCGCCATCAGCAAAGTGACGGATGGCCGCGGCCGCCTTGGCGCCGTGCAGAACCGCTTGGTGCACACGCTGGCCAACCTGTCGGTATCGGCTGAAAACCTGACCGCCGCCGAATCGCAGATCCGCGACGCGGACTATGCGACGGAAATCTCGAAGTTCACCCGGAACCAGATACTGGTGCAGGCTTCGACTTCGATCTTGGCACAGGCGAACATGGTGCCCCAGACCGTGCTGCAGCTCCTTGGCTGATTCCACAAACGCAGACCGCGCCCCGCGAAAGCGGGGCGCGTAACGGCGCGCCCTAAACAGGGAGGCTTTCTAAATGCGGGCGGGGCCCTTCACAAAAGGGCTCCGCTCCGCTATTACCTGCGCCAGCCGGAAATCGTCCGGCATGGTGATCTTCATATTCGCGATTTCGCCCGGAACCCACGCGACCTTTATCCCGGCCTGCTGCAGTAGCGAGGTTTCGTCGGTCCATTCCTTCCCTTCGTTCTTCAGCCGCTCGTGTGCGGTGATGATGTCCGCCGCGCGGAAGACTTGCGGTGTCTGAATGAGCAGCGCCGCGGCGCGGTCGAGCGGTTGTCCCAAAAAATCGCCGTCGCGCATTTTCAGCGTGTCATACACGGGCAGGGCGGCGGTGGCGGCGCCGTGCCGCAGCGCGGCTTCGATGGTGCGGCGCACCAGCGTGGGAGTGACGAATGGGCGCGCCGCATCGTGCGCCAAAATCCATTCGGTGCCAGCGGCCCGCACCCCGTTATAAACCGAATTGGCGCGTGTGGCGCCCCCCGCGGCAACGCGGGATACTTTCGGCCAGCGGGGATTTCCCACGTATTTTTCGGTCATGCGCGCCACATCATCCGGCGGAGCCACCAGGATGATGGATGTTATTTCCGCGGCGTGGGAAATGGCGGCAAGCGTCCAATCGAGAAGGGGATGCCCATTCAGCTCCATAAACTGTTTGGGAACGGCGGAGGCCATGCGGCTGCCGGATCCGGCGGCGGGGATTACCGCCGTGACGGGGGGGGGGCCCACAGCGAACTTATTCCCTTTCAGCGGCGCTGGCCACGCCGGGTTCCGAAAGGAATTTCGCGAATATCATCCGTCCCGTGGGGGTTTGCAGCACGGAGGTTACCTGCACATTCACCTTGTGGCCGATCCGCTTGCGGGCGTTATCCACCACCACCATGGTGCCGTCTTCCAGATAGGCAAGCCCCTGGCCCGGCTCTTTGCCTTCCTTCACCACCAACATGGAGGGGAGTTCTTCGCCCGGCAACAGCAGCGGCCGGGTGGAGGTGGCGAGAAGATTGAGGTTCACCACGCCGACGTTGTGCAGTTCGGCGAGTTTGTTAAGGTTGAAATCGTTGGTGACTATTTTGCCGTCGATCTTTTTGCACAGCTCTATCAGTTTGTGATCCACTTCTTTGATACGCGGGAAATCCTCGTTCACTATCCGCACGTCGAACTGGGCGTTCTGCTGGAGGCGGTGCACCACTTCAATTCCGCGCCGGCCACGGGTTTTTTTCAGTTCATCGTCCGAGTCTGCGATCTGGTGCAGCTCGGCCAGCACGAACGCGGGAACCACAATGGTTCCATCCATAAAACCGGTTTCCGCCACGTCGGCGATCCGTCCATCAATAAGCACACTGGTATCCAGCACTTTCGGCAAAAGGCCGAAATCCGATTTTCCCCTGATGATCTTGCCGATGATGGTAAGGTCCACCTCCTCAATGATACGCAGGCCGATGGAGGCGCCGATGAACGCGGCGGTGAGATTCACCATGAGGATGAGGGTGCGGTTTCCCGTGGAAGGGGTGAGCGAAAGGCCGGTCAGCGCGTAGGTCAGGAGGTTGGCCAGGATGAGCGCCGTGAATATGCCGAACGCCGCTCCGGCGATGGACCGGAGTTTCAGCGTGCGGAGCTTCATTTCCACGGCCACCGCCAGTCCGGCTATCACAATGCCAAAAACCGCCCCTTCGGCGATGGAGAGGATGCGAAGGGTGTAATAAACGCCGCTGGCCCCCAAGTGGCCGATAAAGCCGCCAAGAACGGCCCCGACAAGGATGAAGAGCAGGCGGAACATCAACATCGGGATGCCTTACCCGCGGATTTCGTCAGGCGGTGAACGCCTTATCGAGCAATTTGGCGGCGGCGTCCTTCTCGATTCCCTTTGCCTCGGCAATTTCCATCACCATAAGCTGCCGGACATTGTCGTACATCCGCTGCTCGCCGAAGGAAAGTTCCTTCTTTGCCTGGATGAGGGTAAGCTCACGCAGTATCTCCGCCAGTTCCAGAACCGAGCCGGATTTAATGCGGTCGATGTAGCTTTTTTGCCGCTTGTGCCAGTTTACGCCGTTGGCAACTTTTCCTTTTTCGCGCAACAGCTTAAGAACTTTACGCACTTCCCCTTCGGACATCACGTTGCGGATGCCGACCTGCTGGGCGCGGGAGGAGGGAACGCGGATCGTCATGCCCGATTCGTCAATTCTGATCGTATAAAACTGAACCGCCGCGCCGTTCGTTTTTATTTTCTCGATCTTCTCGATTATGCCAACGCCATGCGCGGGATAAACAACGCGCGCGCCTCTTTTCAGTTCCGAAAACTCTTTCTCTTCCAACTGCTGCCACCTCTCTGGAATCGTGAATTGACGCGGTAAGATATTGTGGAAATGATAATAACACCAACTTAACATTAAGTCAATGAAATGTGGTGTCAGGGGGCGCTATCGCATGAAACTTGCTATGGACACTAGGTAGCTATAAACAATTAGATAGGCGCAATATCATAATAACTCACAATAATTATGGAATAATACATAGTCGGCTGTCTTGGCGTATCTCTTTGTTTCTACGAGGTTTATATTTATGTGCCGATTTTTCCCCCCTTTTTGGGGGTTATTCTAAAAATAGTTGATTTTTAATGTGATAAGCGGGTAAAGTTATTCCATTGCGAAAAATTGAAATATGATTGAAAAACCATTATTTAAAACCGCTGTTATCATCGGTGTGGGGCTTATCGGCGGATCGATAGCTCGGGTTTTGAAAAATCGCGGGGTGGCCAAGCGGGTAATTGGTGTGGGACGGAGCGAGGCGAACCTGAAGGCCGCCCTCGACCTTGGCATTATCGATGCCGCGCTTCCCGCCGCCGAGGCGGTAAAGGAAGCCGATTTTATCGTGCTCTGCGTTCCGGTACTTTCCATTATCCCAACCCTTGAAGCGATTGCGCCGCACATTAAAAACGGGGCGCTGGTCTCCGATGGCGGTTCCACAAAGAAAGAGATCGTGGAACGCGGAGAGAAGATCGCCGACGGACGGTTTGTGTTTATCGGCTCGCATCCGGTCGCCGGCACCGAAAAGTCGGGGGCCGCGTCATCGTTTGAAACGCTTTTTGACAACCATCTCTGTATAATCACCCCCACCCCGAACACGCCCGCCGAACCGCTGGAAAAACTGACGGCTTTCTGGCATGCGGCGGGAATGAAGACTGTCCGGATGGATCCCTCCAGGCACGATACCGTTATGGGGGCGGTGAGCCACCTGCCGCATCTGGTAGCGTTTGCGCTGACGAACACCGTAAGCCAATTCGACGAAGGGGAGAACCTTCTGGGTTTCGCCGCCGGAGGATTCCGCGATACCACCCGCATCGCCAGCTCGCCTCCCGATATGTGGGCCGATATCGCGCTGGCGAACAGAGCCGAGATGATGAAGATGTCCGCCACCATGCGGAAAAACCTCGCCGCCATCGAAAGCGCGATCCAATCGGGCGACCGCGAAGCGCTTATGCGGATGTTCAAGCAGGCGAACGAATTCAGGGAAAAACTGAAAAAGTGATCATCACGCTTGATGGGCCGGCGGGAAGCGGAAAGAGCACCACCGCGCGCGCATTGGCGAAAAAACTGGGGGGGGTCTATCTGGATACCGGGGCTATGTACCGCTCGGTGACGTTGATAGCCCTTGAAAGCAAAATAAATCTTGCCGACGCGGTGAAAGTGGACGCCATTGCCCGCTCGATCGCCATCGATTTTAAGGAATCGGAGAACGGCCAAAAAGTGTTCATCAACGGACGCGATGTCACCGCCGCCATCCGCGCTCCGGAAGTCGATGCCAGCGTGTCCACCGTCTCGGCGCACCCCGGCGTCCGGGAAAAAATGGTGGCCCAGCAGCGCAGTATCGCGCAAAAACACAAAACGGTTATTGTGGAAGGGCGCGACACCGGAAGCGTCGTTTTCCCGAATGCCGACCATAAATTCTTTCTCAACGCCAATCCATCCGAGCGGGGCAAACGGCGGGCTTTGCAGACGGGGCAAGCTGTAGACAAGGTGCAAGACATTGCAAAACAGATAGTTGAGCGTGATTCCAAGGATTCCAGCCGGTTAGTCTCTCCGCTGGTGGTTCCGTCCGGCGCGGTTGAAATAGATAATTCCCAATTAAGCCTTGACGAGACTCTACAAAAAATCTTACAATTTCTCGCTTAATGCGGCAGGCGCCGCAAATATTCAATAACAGGAGGTTCTAAACGTAATGACTAACATTGTCGGTTCCCGTCCCGCAGCCGGGGTAAGTTTCGAGGAAAAAGAATACACGTCCGCGGAGCTCGCGGCGATCTATGACGATAGTATTCGCAATTTCAAGGCAGGAGAGGTTATCACCGGTGTGGTGGTGGCCATCACGCCGGATTCGGTCGTCGTCGACGTCGGGTTCAAGTCGGAAGGGATCATCCCGATCGATGAATTCGGCGGATTTACCAAAGACATCAAGATCGGCAGCGAGATCGAGGTCTACATCGAAGAGACCGAGAATGACGACGGCGTCATGGTCTTCTCGCGCGAAAAAGCCCAGCGCCAACGCTGCTGGGAAATCATCCACAAGAAATACGAGGCCAACGAGATCGTCAAGGGCGTTATCGTCGGCAAGATCAAGGGGGGCCTCGCGGTCGATATCGGCATCAAGGCGTTCCTGCCGGGATCGCAGATCGACATCCGCCCGCCGAAGAACCTCGATGCGCTTCTGGGCCGCGAATACGAGTTCCGCATCATCAAGATGAACAGCAAGCGCGGCAACATAGTTCTTTCCCGCCGCGTGCTCATCGAAGAGGAACGCAAGGTCACCAAGGATTCCACCCTGTCCCAACTGGAAGAGGGCAAGTGCGTCGAAGGCGTGGTGAAGAACATCACCGATTACGGCGCGTTCATCGACCTCGGCGGCGTGGACGGCCTGTTGCACATCACCGACATGAGCTGGGGCCGCATCAATCACCCCAGCGAACTGCTGAAGGTGGGCGATACCGCCAACGTGATCGTACTGAAGTTCGACAAGGAAACCGAGCGCGTATCGCTGGGCCTCAAGCAACACACCCCCGATCCGTGGGTGAACGTTGAAGAGAAATACCCCATCAGCAAGCGCGTGAAGGGCAAAGTGGTCAGCGTGACCGATTACGGCGCGTTCCTCGAGCTGGAAAACGGCGTCGAAGGCCTGGTGCACATCTCCGAAATGACCTGGAGCAAGCATGTGCGGCATCCAAGCCGCATCGTGACCGTCGGCGACGAAGTCGAAGCGGAAGTGCTGAACATCGACAAAGAGAAAAAGCGCATCTCGCTGGGCATGAAGCAGATCATCCAGAACCCGTGGGAGAAGATCGAAGAACGGTATCCCATCGGCACCACCGTGGAAGGAACCGTGCGCAACCTCACCGATTTCGGCGCCTTTGTGGAGCTGGAAGACGGCGTGGACGGCCTCATCCACATTTCCGACATGAGCTGGACCCAGAAGGTGAAGCACCCCTCGGAACTTCTCAAGAAGAAGGATCAGGTGAAGTGCCGGGTTCTCAAGATCGACAAGGAGAACGAGCGCATCTCGCTCGGTCTCAAGCAGCTTGAGCCGGATCCGTGGGAGACCGTCGCCTCGAAGTACTCCATGGGGCAGGATGTGAAAGCCAAGATCGTGAAGGTGACGAACTTCGGCGCGTTCGCCGAGATCGAGCCGGGCATCGAAGGGCTTATCCACATCTCGCAGATCGGCGACAAACGCGCCCCCGCCAACGCCCGCAAGGAGTTGAAGGTCGGGCAGGATGTCGACGCCAAGATCATCAAGGTTGACCTTGAAGCCAAGAAGATCGGCCTCTCCATGAAGGCGCTTTCCGGTGGTGAAGCCGGCGAAGGCGAGTACGAGATCGTGGACTTCCCGGACGAAGAATAACCGAACTGAATAATGGAAAACCCGGCCACTAGCTCCAATAAAAAAGGGCTGCTGGCCGGGTTTATTCTTTTAATAGCCCTTTCCGCGGGCTTCATAGCCCTCATCTCCATCCTTCCTTTCGGCGGTGGCGGCAGTGAAAAAATCGCTTCCATCGGCAAGGATAAGATCGGCGTGGTCGAAGTCTTCGGCGCCATTATGACCGCCGAAGAGACCGTGAAGCAGATCAAGGAATACGCCAACGACAAGTCGATCAAGGCCATCATCATCCGCATCGATTCCCCCGGCGGGGCCGTCGCCCCCTCGCAGGAGATTCACGACGCCATCATCGCCGCGCGGCAGAAGAAAAAAGTGGTCGCCAGCATGGCCACCCTCGGCGCGTCCGGCGGCTATTACATCGCCGTGGCGGCCGATAAGATCATCTGCAACCCCGGCACGCTCACCGGCTCCATCGGCGTCATCATGAACCTGATGAACGTGCAGGAACTGATGGGGAAGATCGGCGTTCAGCCGATGGTGGTGAAAAGCGGCGAGTTCAAGGATACCGGCTCCGCCTTCCGCCCAATGACCGACCGCGAAAAGAAGGTGGTGCAGGATATGATCGACGACGTGTACGGCCAGTTCGTAGCCGCCGTCGCCAAAGGGCGCAACATGCCCGAAGCGAAGGTGCGCGAGCTTGCCGACGGACGGGTGTATACCGGCAACCAGGCGAAGAACAACGGCATGGTGGACGCCCTGGGCGGCATGGAAGAGGCGGTGAAACTCACCGCGCAGCTTGCCGGTATCAGCGGCGAACCGGCGCTGGTGCGCCACGAGGAGAAAATGCTCTGGCTGAAAGAGCTGATGAGCGAAAAAATGGCCGGCAAATTCGATTGGCTGCTCAATGAAGTCGCCGTCCACAAGCCGGGCGTCTACTACCTCTGGTCGATGAACTGACCTCAATCTTTCTTGGTGAGTACATGCTCACAGCATGTACATTGGCGCAAAGCGCCGATTGCTTGTCATCCCGCACTTGATGCAGGATCCAGACATATTTTCAAAGCTCTCTTATTCCACTTAGTGGGTACCCAATTTATTGGGTACATTGGCCCAAAGGGCCGACTTCTCTTGGCGCTGCACGCCAATGTACCCAATAAATTGTGTATTCACCTATATTGAAGAAAGTTTTGATAATATTTCTGGGTGCCGGGTTATAAACCCGGCGCGACATCCATAACCAAAGGGTTGGCAAAGGGGCGGCACATACCTATAATCCCCACATGGGGGTTTGGTATTTCTTTTCGCCGCTATTCCTGGAGCACGATACGGGGAATCACCCGGAGAACCCGGAGCGGTTACGCGTCATCAACCGTGAGATCGAAAAGCTGATCCCGGTCGAGCAATGGATCGAGCCTGCGGACGCCACCATAGACCAGATAGCGGCCATTCACGACCGCGAATATATACAGGACGTAGAAAAAGCGTGCGCACTGGGGGCTGATGCGTTGGATATCGACACCCCCATCTGCCCAAAAAGTTACGCCGCCGCCCTGCGCGCCGCCGGGGCGGCCTGCAACGCGGTGGAGGCCGTTCTTGCGGGGAAAACCAAACACGCATTCTGCGCCGTCCGCCCGCCGGGGCACCACGCCGAGCAGGCCATCGGCATGGGCTTTTGCCTTTTCAACAACGTCGCTATCGCGGCGCGTTACGCGCAATCGCTTGGGGCGAACAAAATAGCCATCGTCGATTGGGACGTTCACCACGGCAACGGTACCCAGCACTCGTTCGAGCGCGACCCATCGGTTCTTTTTATCTCCATCCACCATTGGGGCATCTATCCCGGAACCGGACACGACCACGAGATCGGCAAGGAGGAGGGGACCGGTTACTCGTTGAATTACCCGTTGCCCGCGTATTCCGGCGACAGCACCTATCTCACGCTTTTCGAGCACTCCCTCATTCCGCAGATAAAGAAATTCCACCCCGACCTCATCCTTATTTCCGCGGGGTTCGACGCACACGAAAGCGATCCGCTCGGCGGCATGAAAGTCACCGATGACGGTTTTGCCGCCATGACGAAAATGCTGGTCGATGCCGCGGACGAAACGTGCGGCGGAAAGATCGTATCGCTGCTCGAAGGGGGCTATAATCTGAACACGCTGGGGGCCACGGTGGCCCGCCATGT
This sequence comes from Nitrospinales bacterium, assembly GCA_023248535.1. Taxonomy (GTDB): domain Bacteria; phylum Nitrospinota_A; class UBA7883; order JACRGQ01; family JACRGQ01; genus JACRGQ01. Next base: position 49,911 of record JAHFEJ010000005.1, read on the forward strand.
GAAGGAGCTTATGTAATGCCGCAACAGCCGCTGCTTTCGGTTCAGAACCTCACGATACAGTTCCGCACGGACGATGGATTGGGCAAAGCGGTCGACGGCGTATCGTTCGACCTTTATCCCAACGAAACGCTCGGCATCGTGGGGGAGAGCGGCTGCGGCAAGACGGTGACCGCCCTTTCCATCCTGCGGCTTATCCAAAGCCCCCCCGGCGAGATTTCATCGGGCAAGATACTGTTTGACGGCACGGACATTCTCACGCTGAACGAAAACGAGCTGCGCGCCATACGGGGCAACCGCATAGCGATGGTCTTTCAGGAGCCGATGACCGCCCTCAATCCCGTCTTCACCATCGGCGATCAGATAGGTGAGGTGTTCCGCATTCATCAAAAATCATCGAAGGCCGAGGCGCGTGCCAAGTCAATCGAGATGCTCCGCCAGGTGGGCATCCCCGACCCGGAAAAGCGGGTGGACGAATACCCGCATCAGTTGAGCGGCGGCATGCGGCAGCGCGCCATGATAGCGATGGCGCTTGGCTGCAAGCCGGTCATTTTGATAGCCGACGAGCCGACAACCGCGCTGGATGTCACCATTCAGGCGCAGATACTCGACCTGATGGACGAGTTGAAGCGGAAATTTGACGCGTCGATCATCCTCATCACGCACGATTTAGGGGTGGTGGCGAATTACGCTCAGCGGATCGCGGTGATGTACGCCGGGAAGATCGTGGAAAGCTGCACGGTATCGCAGATTTTTTCCAACCCGAAACATCCCTACACGGTCGGGCTGATGGAATCGATCCCCGCCATTCAGGATGAGGGGGACAAGCCGGTGCGGCTGCGCGAGATAAAGGGGATTGTGCCGCCGTTGCACGACATGCCGCCAGGGTGCCCCTTTCACCCGCGTTGCCACAGAAGATTCGAGCCTTGCGATAAAGAAACGCCGCAGCTGCTGGAGGTGGGCGCCGGCCACTTGTGCGCATGCCATCTCCACATCGGTTGTGTAAAGCCGCCTGCCTGATATTCTTCTTTCCGCATCCCGTGGACATTACAGGGTAACGGTCGCCAGCACCTCGTTCCCTTTTCCCAGATATTCAAGGCGGTCGAAACTCATCATGCGGGACATGGCAATCCCGCGTCCATGGCTGTCGCAGGCCCGTTCCGAACTGATCTCAAGGTATGAACGCCAATCGAACCCCCTTCCCTCATCCCTGATAAGAAACCGTATCTCGCCGATTTTCTTTTCGTATTCCAGCCTGACCTTCTTTCCGGCATTTTCGGGCAATGTGGCCCGGCGGTCTAATTCCTTCCGATAGCTGTCGGCCGCGATCAACTTCGATTTTTCGTTGTAACTCATGCCGAGACTGCCATATTCGACAGCGTTCAACAGAAGTTCCGACAGCCCGACCGCGACCATAGCCGGATTGGGACAGTTCTGGGCCAACAGGCTGGATAATATCCGCGTTTCGTCGACGGTGCGGATGCCAAACCGGCCGTTCTCGATATAGGTGACAAAAGCCGCAATTTCACGGGCCTCATGTTTTACCGCGCTGTACCGCGAATAATCGTTAACCGCGGTTTTCACTATGGCAAGCAGGGTTTCTTGCAAAAACGGTTTCGTAAGATAGTAGTAGGCGCCCGCTTTAAGTCCTTCAAGAATCTCTTCCCTGGAGTCTTTGGCCGTCTCCATGATTACCGGCAAGGTTTGCAAAGCGGCGTCGCTTTTAATGTGTTTGAGGACTTCCAGCCCTTCCATACGCGGCATCGCGCGGTCAAGGATAATGGCGTGGAATTGGTCGGGATTTGCACGCAGGGCGGTTAATGCATCCAGGCCATTGTTGTATGATTCCGTTTTGTAATCGGCGGCGGTCAACGTTTTTTCGATCCGGAGCCGAGTTGTGTCATCGTCCTCTGCTATCAGTATTTTCATTTCATCCCCCTTCCCGAAATACCGGCTAAGACCGTTTTCAGTTTTTCAATTTCTTTTTCCAGGATGTTATACGGTACGGCCGCTTCTTTGCAACGCCCATTCAAGGCTTCAATCTCAAGCCGGGCGGAAACCGTGTATGCGCTGTTGGGGCCGAAATTGGAGAGCGCCCCTTTAAGCTTGTGGGCGGCGGCGGATAGCATTTCCATATCATTCCGCCTGACGCCTTCCCGCACGGCGTCCATGTAGGTATCAACGCCGGTCAAAAACGACGCGGCCACATACTTCAATAATTCTTCGTCCCCGCTGAGTTGGTCGAGCGCCATTTTCCGGAACCCCTCAAAATCGGTTTCAGTCCCGCTTGGCCGGCCGGCATCAAGCTCCCTGCGGATTGGTTGTCCTCCGCCCGCGATATTATCGATGGCATCCCGCAGGTCTCTCCCCTTTACCGGCTTGGAGATATAGGAATCCATACCGACACTTAAACATTTATCCTTGTCCTTTTTGAATGCGAGGGCCGTAAGGCCGATGATGGGAATATGCGCACCCGTTTTTTTCTCCATTTCCCGTATCGCCGCCGTTGCCTGGAATCCGTCCATCTCCGGCATGTTGACGTCCATCAGAATCAATCCAAAGGCTTTTCCGGAATACATATCCACCGCTTCTTTGCCGTTGTTGGCGATGGTGACTTCGTGCCCGAAACCTTCCAGCATTTTTACCGCCACTTTCTGGTTTATCGGGTCGTCTTCGACAAGGAGTATTTTCAGGGACACCGCCGACTTCCCCTTAACCGGGGCATCCTCCGATTTGCGCGGCATCGGGGCAGACAAGGCATCGTTCTTTATAGTTCCTTTTTCAACAAGCACTTTAATGATTTTGTTATAAAGAGCCGATCTTTTGACCGGTTTTACCAGGTAATGGCTTATTCCCACTTCTTTGCTTTGTGCAATATGTCCATCGCGGTTATCGGAGGTAAGCATCATGATGGATACCCCAGCCAACGCGGGATTTGCCCGCACCCGCCGGGCGACCTCAAAACCGTCCATCTCCGGCATGCGGCAATCGAGGAGTATCAAATCGAATGGGGCCGCCGCGGTTTTGGGACTGCCGAGCAGCGATAATGCGCCCTTTCCGCCGGATGCCTCGAAAACCACCGTTCCCCAACTGCCAAGTGCTTCCCGCAGGATCAACCGGTTGGTTGCATTGTCATCCACTATCAGCACCTTTAGGCCGAACAAGGCCGACGCATTCGCCGCCACATGTTCTCCGGTCTTTTCCTTTTCCGCCCCGATGTTAAATTGAGCGGTGAAATTAAATGTGCTTCCTTTTCCCAGGGAGCTTTCCACCCACATTCTGCCCCCCATTTTTTCGGCCAGCTTTTTCGATATGGTCAGGCCAAGGCCCGTCCCGCCGTATTTCCGGGTTGTGGACGAATCGGCCTGGGTGAAATCCTCAAAAATGGTTTCCTGTTTGCTTTTATCGATTCCTATTCCGGTATCCATCACGGAAAACAGCAGCGTGGCGCTATTGGCTCGTTTTTCATGCAACCCGACTTCAATGAAGACTTCCCCCCCTTCGGTGAACTTGACCGCGTTCCCCATAAGGTTGACCAGTATCTGCCGCAGCCGGTTCGGATCTCCGATAAGGTTTACCGGGACTTCGTCCCACACATGGCAATTCAGCTCAAGTTTTTTGGAGTGCGCCCGGATGGCCATTATTTCGCATACCCTGTCAATAAGGTCTTGCAGGTCAAATTCCATATTCTCAAGCTCAAGATGCCCCGCTTCGATTTTGGAAAGATCCAATATGTCATCTATAAGCCGTAACAGGTTATCCCCGGCGTTTTGGAATATCCCCACATATTCTTCCTGTTCCCGGGTAAGGTTGGTCTGTTTTAAAAGGTCCGCCATTCCGATAATGGCATTCATCGGCGTCCGTATTTCATGGCTCATCGAAGCCAGAAATTCGCTCTTGGCCTGGTTGGCAAGTTCCGCCCCCTCTTTTGCGACGCGAAGCATCTCTTCCGCCTGTTTCCTTTCGGAAATATCGCTCACCACGGATACGAATTGAATAATGTTGCCCGCCTCATCCCTTACGGCGCTGATGGAAGTGTCTTGCGCGTATAAACCGCCGTCCTTGCGTTTGTTCCATATTTCACCTCTCCATAATCCTTCCTTAAGAAGGCCGGCCCACATCCCTTGATAAAATGCCTGATCATGTTTTCCCGATTTCAGGATGCTGGGATTTTGCCCGATAACTTCGCTGGCGCTATAGCCGGTAATTTTCTCAAAAGCCTTGTTGACCGATTGTATCAAGCCGGACTCATCCGCGATGATGATGCCTTCCGCGGTGTTATCAAACACCGTGGTATGGAGCTTTAACTTCTCTTCCATTTTCTTCCGGCTGGAAATATCGCGCGCGAAGGAGATAACGGTATTCCCGCCGTTGAGCGTAAAAAGGTTGGCGTTGACCTCCACCGGTATTTCCCGTCCGTCTTTGGTGACATGAACACTTTCAACCAGCAGGGTTTTTTTTGCCATGAGCGTTTTGAGGAGGCCGGGAAGATTCACGCCCGCCTTCGAGTCCCTTTTGGTGAGGGCTTTTGGGGAAATGTGGCTGAACTCTTCCCTGGAATACCCGTATCTGCGGCAGGCAATATCGTTGACTTCGATAAAATTGCCGAATACGCCGTTATCGCCGATTGGCGAAACCAATATGGCGTCGTTGGCGCTTTCAAAAAACGAGCGGTAGCGCTTTTCGTTTTCATACTTCGCCTCTTCGGCTTCTTTCCGCTCTTTGTCCGCCTTTATTAATTCGTCCATCGTTGCTTCCAGCCGCTGGTTTGTGATCTGCACCTCCCGTGTGCGGCGTTGCAACTGGTATACAAGCATGTTGATAATGCCCGCCGAAAACAGGAAAATCGTGAGGATGGGAAGGTGGATAAGCGGGGATTTCAGCGTCCAAAACGGCGGCATAAATATGTAATGTCCCGTGATGAGGCTCATCGCCACCACCAGAATTCCCGGCCCCACGCCGCAGAAGTAGGCCGTAATCGCCATGGCCGGATAAAAAGTCAGAAACGCCAGGCCATCTTCCACCGGGAACATGAGAAGACGGATGGCCAAAGAAACGGCGAATATCATTGCCGCCAACAGGTATCGCATCCACGGTTTCATGGACTGAAACGGTTTGAACATACCGCTAACCGGCATTTTATCCGACATTTCCCGGATGGCAACCATGTTCAATTCCTTGGCTGAAGGACCGGCCCGCTATCACCGTTCCGGCCTATTCCGTCAATGACGGGGGACGGGAAAGCGGCTCCTTTGAAACCGCCGGGTGTCGGGCGCCGCCATCAGCGGCCGGGCGGGTCGGGAATGGTTTTGAGGAACTCCAGATTGCTCTTGGCCTGGCCGAATTTTTCAAGGAACATCTTGTATTTTTCGCCGCGGCGGTCGTCCAGCAGGGCGCGCCGCAGCATGGCGGATTTGCGCAACACTTCGGACGACAGCAGTTTTTCCTCTTTGCGGGTGCCCGACTTCTGGAAGTCGATGGCGGGGAATATCCGCTGGTCGGCAAAATTGCGATCCAGCACGATTTCGCTATTGCCGGTCCCCTTGAATTCCTGGAATATCAGTTCATCCATCCGGCTACCGGTGTCAACAAGGATGCTGGCGATGATGGTCAGGCTGCCGCCGTGCTCGATGTTCCGGGCGGAACCGTAGAATTTGCGCGGGAATTCCAGCGCGCCGGCGGAAAGGCCGCCGGACATCGTTTTGCCCCGGCTGTCGAAATCGCGGTTAAAGGCTCGTCCCATGCGGGTAAGCGAGTCGATCATAAGCACCACGTCGCGTCCCGCTTCAACCAGGCTTTTGGCCCGTTCAAAGACCATGTACGACGCGCGGATATGTTCTTTCTGGGGCTGGTCGAAATCGGTCGCCACCACTTCGCCGCCCACGGCGCGGCGGAAGTGGGTGCTTTCCTCGGGGCGTTCATCGATAAGGAAAATGATCAGGTGCGCGTCCGGGTTGTTCGTTTTGATCCCCTTGCTGATGTTTTCGATGATGGTGGTTTTTCCGCTCTTGGGAGGGGCCACGATCAGCATCCGCTGTCCTTTGCCGACGGGGATGAACATGTCGATGATGCGGGTGTCCAGCGGCTGCTGGCCGGTTTCCAGCCGGAACTGGTCAAGCGGGTCGATGGCGGTGAGCCGCGCGAAGGGGATGCGCCCCGCCGCGTCCTGCGGATCCCGCCCGTCGATCAGGTCGACCTTTTCGATGGATATGTTCGGCTGGTTTTTTAGCGCTTTGCCGCTGCCGGTGATATGCATGCCGGTTTTCAGGCGCAACTGCTGCACCAGTTTGGGCGAAATGTACGGATCCTGCGGCGAAATCCGGAACCCGCTTTCGATGTCGCGCAGGAAGCCGTAGCCTTTTTGAACTATTTCAAGTACACCCGATACGGAATTTTCCACGTGAATAAAGCCTTTTTATATAAAAACGTTCTCAAGTTTGCGCGCATTTTCAGGGCGCGCGGTAAAATGCGGGGCGCCACGCCCCGCGTTATGGGAAGAGCCCTTACGAGCCCATCGATTGTATGCGGTCAGCGGGACTTATCACCTCGGTAAGCCGGATGCCGAATTTTTCATTGTTCACGACAACGACTTCCCCCCGGGCAATCAGTTTTTCGTTGACGAAAACATCCAGCGGTTCTCCCACCAGCTTGGTCAATTCTATAACAGAACCCTGTCCAAGTTGAAGCAGATCGTTTATAAGCATTTTCGAGCGTCCCATTTCCACCGACAGGCTTAACGGGATGTCGAGGATCATCTCGAGCTTTTTGTCGTCCACGCTCGTCATTGACGAGGGCCGCCCGGCCGCCACGGCCGTTGCCGCCGGCGCGGCCGCCGCGGGTTCCTCCTTCGGCTTCTGCGCCTCGGTGCGCAGCATTTTCCGCTGCTCTTCGAGGTCTTCGGCCGCCGCCGCCCAGAGGTCTTCTTCGTTGCTCAAATCTTCGTCCTTCGCTTTGCTATTTTATATCAGGTTTCACGCTTCATTACCCGCGTGATTTTTATCGCCTTGTTGCCGCGCACCACGCCGGGCACCCCCATGTATTTCGGCACGCCCCCCACGGTGACCATCAACTCGTCGGAAATGTCCGTTCCCAGGGTAAGCACATCCCCGGCTTTAATGTTGACGAAATCGCGGGAGGTAACGGTCGCCTCGCCCAACTTCACCCGGCACTCCACCTCCGCCATCGCCAGGCGTTCGCGCAGCCGCCGCACCCAGGCAAGGTCCACTTCCAACTGGTCGCTCTGAAAGCCGGCCTTCAGCTTGCCGATGATCGGTTCGATGGTCGAATACGGCAGGCATACGGTCAGGGTTCCGCTGAACTGGTCCATCTCGACTTCATACAGGATAACCACCACCACATCGGTCGGCGGAACGATCGCGGCGAATTGCGGGTTGACCTCGGAGCGGACGAAGGCCATCTCCACCGGATGAACCGGCATCCATGCCTTTTGCAGGTCGGCCAGCGCCATGATGATGACGTTTTTGATGATCCGCTGTTCGATGGTGGTGAAATCGCGCCCTTCGATCTTCATCTTCGCTTCCCCGCTGCCGCCGAAGAAGCTGTCCACCAGCGCAAAAACCATTTTCGATTCCGCTACCAGCAGCGCGAAACCCCGCAACGGGATCATCCTGAAAATGTGCAGCGAGGCGGGCACCGGCAGCGATTTGATGAATTCGCCGAATTTCACCGTATCGGTGGAAACCGCGCTCACATCCAGCACTTTGCGCAGCGCCGAGGAAAGCGAATTGCGGAACAGCCGCGAGAAACGCTGGTTGATGATGTCCAGCGTCGGCATTCTGCCGCGTATGATCCGTTCCTGGCTGGTAAGGTCGTACGCAACAACGCCGCTTTCGTCGCCGAGGTCTTCCGCCTCGGTTTCGATCTCTCCGTCGCTGACGCCGCGTAACAGCGCGTCGACTTCTTCCTGCGATAATATTTGGCTCATGGCCGGTGCACATTACTCCCTGTTGCCGGCGGCGGCGCCGCCAGGGTCATTGTATGACGAATTCCACGAAAAAGATGTTTTTTACCACCCCGTTGGTGAGGGTGTTGTTGATCCGCGTGAGCACCTGCTCTTTCAGGCGGAATTTACCTTCAATGGTCAGCAGATCCTCGGCCGATTTGGAAGAGAGCACGGTTATGACCGCGTCCTTTATCTGCGGCATCCGGTTGGTCACTTCGGCCGTCATGTCCGGCCGCGCCAGTTCCAGCTGCATGGTTATTTTCAGATAGCGTTTGCCCGCGTCCGAGGCGAGGTTGACAATGAAGGGATCAAGCGAGACGAATACCCCCATCTTTCCTTCGCCGCCCGCTTCACCGCCGCCGCCGCCACCGCCGCCGTGTTCGCCGCCCTTCGCTTCGCCGCCGCCCGCTTCACCTTCGGCCGCCGGAGCGCCATGTTCCGCGCCCCCTTTGGCGGCTTTTTTGCCTCCAAGCATGGTGACGGCCAGATAGCCCCCCACGCCGATAAGCCCCACCAGCAATACACCGATGATAATGATAAGCGCCAGCTTGCTCTTGGCCTTTTTTGGCGCGGACGGCGCGTCGCCGCCTTCAGGCGCCTCTTCAATCGCCATTTAAGTACCTCCTAAATCGGTTTTGTGGCGGGTTGTTTGCTGACATGTTCAACCCCGCGGCCGCGTGTGCGGCATTCTTTGCTGATATTTTTGCCTTGGCGCCGCGGCGGCAATCCCCTTTGGCCTGTTTTCGCGTTCACCAATAATCTGCCCGTATGCCCTACCATTATGATTTGATTATGTGAAAAAGCAAGTATTTCCGTGAATTTCAACCCGGCCGCTCCAATTCCCCGGCCTTGCCGCCGCCGCTTTTCACATGGTTGTCCAATCACTTATCGGATGTGGAAGCCGATAACCTGAGGGGGGGGGTGGCAAGCCTTGCCTCCAGGAAATTTTAATGGGACGGGGGAGGGGGCACAAAACCGCGCCGAAGGGTTGATTCTTCCTGTTTAAATGCCTCCCCGGCCTGAATCAAGGCCCTCTTGAAGACAATTGGGCCGATGATTTCGCAGATGGTTATCTCGGCAATGATGAGGGTGGCCAGCGTTTCACCCCACCCGGGAATCCGATCACGGACAATGAGTGCAAGCCCCAGCGAGACCCCCGCCTGGGAAACAAAACCCCTCCAAAGCAGCCGCCGCAGAAGGGGGGAAGCGTCCAACAGCCGCGTGGCGAAAGCGGTCGCCGCGTACATCAGCATTACCCGCACCACGAAATAGATCAGCGCCACCGCCCACATTTGCCGCAGGGCCTCGGTATTGAGGGATGCACCCGTGAGGGAAAAGAAAACGATGAAGATCGGCAATGCCCCCTTTTCCACGGCGCGGACGAATTTGTGCCCCTCGGCGCTGAAGTTGCGCACCACAAATCCGGTGGTGACGCACAGCAACAGCACGTTGAGGTGCATCAGCGTGCTGAGCGCGCCGGAGATGACCGCCACGCCGAAGCTGAAAAGGAGCATCAGGTTGCCCATCGTCTTGAGATAGAACGCCACGAACGCCCCCAGCAACGCTCCGGCAAGCAGTGAAAAGCCCGTTTCCGCAATGATGGCATGGAGCACTTCATCGACCGGAAGCGGCTCGCCTTGGCCGCCGCCGCGGATCCAGGCCAGGATCATCGTGAACAGGGCAATCACGAGAATATCCTTGATGACGACGATGCCGAGCGTATTTTCGGTCAGCTCTCCCCTTGCGCGTGTTTCGTTCACGATGGCTCCCGTGGCGGCGGGAGAGGAGGTGGCCCCGATCGCCGCCATGATAAGCGCGGCCCCCACGGCCGCACCCAACGGCACAGACGAAAATCCGGGGAAGCCGAAATGAATAAGCGGGTAGAACACCATCAGGATGCCGGTGAAAACGATAAAAACGTTGACCATGCCGATGCCCAGCATTTTCTTTCCCTGCCGCTTGAGGAAATCCCATTCGATCTCGGCCCCGACCGAAAGGGCGATGTAGGCGAAGGCAAGCGTGTTGATGAGGGAAAATTCGGCGATGCGGGGCCGCTCGATGATGTTAAGCGCGGCGGGCCCCGCCAGCACGCCGAATAAAAGGTAGCCCGTGAGCAGGGGCAGCGCCATCCGTTCCGCAAGTTTGGAGACGAAAAAACCCCCCAGCAAGATGAAGCCGAGCGTGATGGTGACCGCGGAAGCGCCGGTGAAGCTTTTTCCCCCGAGGAAGAAGGAGAGGTTCCCCATGATGACAAAGATGATCGTCAGCGCCAGTACCTGCCGTTTGATCATTGCTTCGCCGCCAGAACACGGCCAATGAGAAATGGCGCGGCAATTTCATTAAATATGACGCAAAGGGCGATGATGGAAAAAACGCCCCGGCCCATGCCGCCGTTTTCGACCGAGAGATAGGCGAACCCGATGACCAGCGCCATCGCCCCCTGCGATGCCAGCGCCAGCCCCCCGTTTTTGGGGAAAGGGGAGGGCGCGGCGCCGCGGCCCATCAGCCAGTTAAGCGAATACTGTTTTCCCAAAAGCCGCACCGGCGCCACCACGAAGGCAATGGCAAAGGTTATGGGCGAGGGGACGAACATGAGTCCGGCCAGCAGGAGCATGATGATGTAAAAAGGGCGCTCCGTATTGGAAGCCGCGCGGTAAAGCGGGTCGTCCGGACGCAGCGTATTGGCCAGAAACACCCCGGCGATAAAGCTGATGACCAGCGGCGACACCGACAGCACCCCCCCGACCCCCGCGGTGAAAAAAACAAAGCCGATCATCAGCACCAGTTGTTCTTTGTCTTTCAGTTTTTCGCGCGGCAGGTGGCGGAAGAAAAAGCCCAGCAGCAGGCCGGTGCCGGCGGCTTGCGCCAGATACTTAAGGCCGAGCGTGAAGGAAACCAGGCCGTGACGGAGCAGGGTCAGGGAAAGCGCCATCAGCACAACCGCCACCATCGCATCAAGGCCGGAGATGACATTGAGAAGCTGGCGGACCGATGCTTCAAAGCGCCGCTCTTTTCCCAGCAGCGCCAGGACGGTGGGGGACGAAACCGCCGCCGCGGCGGCCAGCACCGCCGCGGCCACCACGGCTTCCCCGGCGCCCCATCGGTAGAGATAATGAAGCGGCAGATAGGCCGCCAGCATCACCAAAAGACCGCAAAAGAGGGCCTGATAGAGGGTGACCCGCAATTGCCAGCGTTCCACGCGGGCCAAGTCGGTCAGCCGCATTTGGGCGCCGACCAGCAACCCCACCCAGCCAAGCCCCAGGTGAATGACCGGCTCAAGTTCGCGCAAAAGAAATTCAGGAAAAAAATCGAGCACGGAGGGGCCGATGATAATGCCGATAAGCATGAATTCCCAGCCGGTATAAAATAGGTACCGGATGAGGGGGGGGAGCTTTTCCTTGGAAAAGATATGAAGGGAGCCGGCATAGGCTACCGCCGAAAGCAGGATCAGGCCGAGGATGGCGCTCATGCCGCCCCCCGCGCCGCCCCGCTATTGCGGCTTGGGGTCGTAATAATGGGTGACGGGGAGGGTGAAAAAAATGCCGGCGTCGTGTTCTTCCATGCCGGAAAAAATTTCTTTGACGATCTTAATGGCATCTTCAAGCGTTTTTGTATCCTGTATTACCGAAAAAACCGTGTAGTTCGATTCGCGCACGCCGTTGAAAAGATTTTTAAAACCGGAAAAAATCGGAACCTCGTTGGCGATAATGGTTCCCATTCCCTTGCTGTCGATAACGGTGCAGCCGCTAACGCCAACCTCGATAAAACCCGCGAGAACATCTTCAAGGAGTTTCGGCTTGTTAATGACACAAACCAGAAGTTCCACTCAGTTATCCACCTGACGGATGGCCTCCAACGCTTCCAGGGGAGTGGATGCCATCTGCACTTTCTTGATCAGCTCCTTGTTGCGGCAGAGGCGGACGATCCGGGCGAGGATCTGGATATGAAGGCGCGGCACCGCCTGGGATCCGATGATCATGAATACCACCTTGACCGGCTGGCCGTCCACCGACGAGAAATCGACCCCCTCCGGGAGCACGCCGATGAGTATGACCGTTTCGCTGAACCCTTCAAGGGATGCGTGTGGAATGGCGATTGATTCGCCCACGCCGGTGGTGCTCAGTTTTTCGCGTTCCTCCAGCTTGCGGATGAGCACTTCGGCGTTCGCCTTGTCGAGCAGGCCGGTGGATTCCAGGCAACCGGTAAGCTCCGCGAATACGTCGTGCCGGGTCTGCGCCTTCATATTGAGCGCCACATATTCAGGCTTTATATAGTCACCGATGCTCATCGTCTATTTCTCCCTTTTCCCCATGTTCCCTGTTTTCACCGGTGGAGCTTTTTTTCATTTGCATCATCAAGTGGAAACCGTGCCCCAGCAGCCAGATAATAATTACGAAGATCAGTCCGGCTGCTACCCATCCAAACATCGCCTATTTCAGGCCCAACACGTCCTGCATATCATACAGGCCGTTTTTTTGCCCCGCCAGCCACTCCGCGGCCCGTACCGCCCCGGCGGCGAAATTGCGGCGGCTGGTGGCCTTGTGGGTTAACTCCACCCGCTCCCCCTGCCCGGCGAAATATACCGTGTGTTCCCCGACAACATCCCCCATCCGCAACGCCATGACGGCGATCTCGTCTTTTGTCCGTTCGCCGGTGATGCCGTGGCGGCCGTAAACGCCAACCTTGCCGAGGTCGCGCCCCGTTTCGCGGGCGCATATCTCGGCCAGCCGCATCGCCGTGCCGGAAGGGGAGTCTTTTTTCAGGTTGTGGTGAATTTCCATGATCTCGATGTCATAACTCTTTCCCAGGATGCGGGCGGTGTCCGCCAGCACCTTGAACAGCACGTTCACGCCGATGCTCATGTTCGGCGCGCGCACGCAGCGGATGGCGGCGCGGTGCGAATCCATCTCTTTCACCTGTCCGGCGGAAAAGCCGGTGGTGCCGATGACGATCCCTTTGCCCGCCGCGCGGCAGATGGCAAAGTGTTCCATGGTCGCTTCGGGGGTGGAGAAGTCGATGATCACATCGACATCGTTGATGATCTCTTTGAGGTGGGCGGCGATTTTTGGCCCGCCCGCGCCGCGGCCCAACGGCCCGAAGGCGTCAGCGCCGATCAGCGCATGGCCGGGGCGTTCCGTCCCTCCGCCCAGACGCAGACCGGGGTTCTCAAGAATACAATTGGCGATCTCCCGCCCCATCCGGCCCGCTATGCCGGTAACGCCAACCCTGACAATGCCCACTGTTACCCCACTTCCATTAAAACGAAGCCTTGATTGTACCCCCAAGCTACATTTCGTCAACAGCTAAAAAGGCCTGATTCAACACTCCAGCAGTTTCAGCAAGTTAGCGTGGATGCCCGGTGTGGCGGCGCAGATATGTTTCCCCAGCAGGTCGAGTTTGTTCCCTTTCATGTCGGTGATCACTCCTCCCGCCTCGGTTACCATCAGCGCGCCGGCCGCCATATCCCACGCGTAGAGGTACTGTTCCCAAAAACCGTCAAAGCGGCCCCGCGCGGTCCATGCCAGGTCGATGGCGGCGGCGCCGCACCGCCGGATCGCGCGGCATTGGGGCGCCACGCGGTTGAAATTTTCCATGTTGTTGGCTTTCAGCGTTTTGATTTCGTATGGAAACCCGGTGGCCAACACCGCCCCTTCAAGACGCGCGGTGGCAGAGACTTTCATCCGTTTACCGTTGAGGTAGGCGCCTTCACCTTTGACGGCGCTGAACATCTCGTCGCGCATCGGATCGTACACCGCGCCGGCCAGCGGCTCGCCGTCTTTCACCAGCGCGATGGAGGGGCCGAAGACCGGCACGCCGTGGGCGTAGTTGGTGGTGCCGTCCAGCGGATCGACGTACCAGGTATAGCCGCTGCCGGTGCTGGTGTCGGTACCTTCTTCGGCCACCACGTTGTGTTCGGGAAATTCGCCGCGCAGCGCGGCGGTGATGAGCCGCTCGCATTCAACATCCACCTCGGTCACAAGGTTGATGCTCCCCTTCAGCTCCACCTTTACGTTCGTTTCGTATTTCGCGCGCTGAATCTCCCCCGCCGCGCGGGCCAGCCTTATGGCGGCTTCCGCGGCTTTGCCGATATCAAATTTCATTTATGCTCCGTTGTCTGCCATTGAAAAACGTTCTATCCATCCGCCTCCCGTCACGATGTTGTCACGGTAAAAAACCGCCGCCTGCCCCGGGGCCACCGCCCGTTCCGGCTTGTCAAACCGCACTTCCGCCACGCCTTCCGGCGTGAAGTGGATCATGCCTTTGACCGGCGCGCGCCGGTGCCGCAGCTGTACCGCCACCGGGCCGTCGCGCAACTCCTCGTGCAGCGTCAGGTTTTTTATTTCCATCGATCCGGCGAGAAGCTCGTCTTCCGGGCCGAGGGTGATGGCGTTTTTTTCCGCGTTGAGGTTGGTGACGTACAGGCGGCCTTCCGCCGCCACTCCCAACCCCCGGCGCTGCCCCACGGTGTAAAAGGGGATTCCCTTGTGCGCGCCGAGCCTCTTTCCCGCTTTGTCCACGAAGTCGCCGGGGGGGATGTTGAGCTCGAGGCTGGCGATGAATTTCTGGTAATCATCGTCCGGCACGAAGCATATTTCCTGGCTGTCCGGCTTTTGCGCCGTCTTGAGCTTGTGCCGGGCCGCCACCGCGCGGGTTTCATCTTTGGTCAGTTCCCCCACCGGGAAGAGGACGTGTTCCAGTATTTCGGGCGGCACGTCAAACAGAAAGTAGCTCTGGTCTTTTTCGGGGTCGCGTCCGCGCGCGAGGCGCTTGCGCCCGTCGATCTCCACAAGGCGGGCGTAGTGGCCGGTCGCCAGTTTGGCGCAGCCGAGCTGGTGCGCTTTTTTAAGGAGCAGCCCGAACTTCAGCACCCGGTTGCAGGCGATGCAGGGGTTGGGGGTGCGGCCCGACACATACTCGTCCACGAAATAATCGACGACGTTTTTTTTAAATTCCTCTTTCATGTTGAGCGTGTAGTGGGGGATGCCGAGCTGGTCGGCCACGCGGCGGGCGTCGTTCACGTCGTCCAGCGAGCAGCACGATTGCCTTTCGGCGTCGGCGGGGGCGTCCCATAGGCGCATGGTGACGCCCATGACCCCATAGCCCCGTTCCAGCAGCAGGGCCGCCGCGGCCGAACTGTCCACACCGCCGCTCATGGCGACAAGCACATTTTCTTTAGTCATAGTTTATTGGGCCGAATAAGCGGCGATTGTACCGTATTTCCCCCGGCGGCGGGGGATGAAGTGGGGATGAAATGGGAGCAAAAAAAATACGCGGAAAACCGGACGGGATAACGGCATGTCGCCCACCCCGGCGGAGAGGCGCGGCGTTGGACCGCGCGACTCCGCTTTCCGCGCTATTTGTTCCAGCCCTTCGCTCCGTGGCGTCCCCTCTCCAGCCGGTGCATCGGTGTGTGCTTCTGGCAGGGACGGGGAGCCATCATGAACATGTGGTGCTGTCCCATCATCATGCCCGGCATAAACGGCCGCATCGCGGGGGGCATCCGCATACTCTTCATCCCCGGCATTCCCATCTCGCGCATCATGAACGGGGATGTCATGGCATCGCCCATAGATTCGCGCGCCACGGCCAAAGAGCCTTTCGAGGCTGTTTTAATCGACTCCCAGATATTCATCAATCAGATCACCTGCCTTTCCGATAACTCGTTCAGGCCGTTGAGGGGAGGATGATCCGTCCACCCCTTTCCTGACTACATTATACTCCGCGCGGGCACCGGCAATGGTTTAAATGAGCGGAGAAAAATACGTTAAAAAAGGGCGTATCGTTGTAATGAGATAAATAAGGTAGACTTTGTGCGAAAATGTGGTATTATGTACTCAGAGAAAAAGAAAGAAGGTGATGAGTTATGAGGCACCTCACTTACATGAATGATCTCATTTGCTACGGCACGCACTGCGAAACGAAAGGAAACGTCGTTTCCTACATCTGGCTGGGCGCCTTCGCCGCTCTTTTCGCGCTCCCCATCGTTTTCTATGCCCTGCTCTAAGAAAGATTTGCGGGCAGGGCGGAAACTGTAGCAGGGTTTCCGTCCTGTCCGCTTCTCCCCCCACCGCATAAATCGTCTCTGCGTGATATAATATTATCCAGGTAAAAGGAAAGAGGTGATCAGTTATGCAACACCTTACTTACCGCGACAACATGGTCTGCTATGGCACACACTGCGAGACCAAGGGCAACGTCGTTTCATATGTCTGGATGATCGGATTACTGGCTCTTTTCGCGCTCCCGATCCTGTTCATGGCGCTCATGTGATCTGCATCCCGCGTGTGGGGCGAAAACCCCGATAGGGTTTCCGCCCCGCGTGCATCTTTCCACTGTATCAATTCCCCCAACATACCAACCTTTCATGGGCAAAAATGGTGAGACCACGCATTTGGCCAGATAGAGGCAACGATGGTACGATTAAAATCGGAGAAATGGTAGAGTGGCAATATAAAAGCGATCGCGATGCTGGGCTTCAACCGCCGCACTCCTGCGAATGTGGCAAAAATTCTCCCTAGAGTGAAGGATGTAGGTGCTGCGCAACAGAAATAAAATATGGGGGCAAAATGAGGTTGTCAGCTGAAGAAGAGGCTCGAAGGAAAGCAGACGTACTTGGTTTTTTGCATGAGAATGTATTCGACCCAATATTAAATTCACCCAATGCTTCTTCAGAGTTGAAACAAGGTGTCCGGCTTACCATCATGAGGATGAAGGAAAGGGACTCCGCCGGCATTGTTTCATATTACTGGTCGGCAATTGTTGGAACGGAAAAAAGTGAAAAGTTTGCGCGACAAATGCGGCAAGAAGGGTTTACCCGATTTGAAGAAATTATTGATGATTTTCGTGATCGTTTCAGCAGGTGGTCCAGTTAGTTAAAATGGGGACAAATTTGATCGTTGCGAAAAAGGTAAAAGACTGCTAAGCGATGTAGTCCTTTTAGTGGGATTCATGCTTTCTTGTTCTCCCTTCTCAAGGATGCGTTTCCTTCGGCAGCCGACCCAGCACCGCTTTATACACGTTGTCGGCGATATGTATTGCTTCATCAGCTTCACTTACCGGCGGCACTTCCATTTCACCGGGATACCGGTATTTCCATGCATACTCCGTAAGGCCGGCCGCGTTTTTGAGCAACGGCTCAAGGGTGCCGTCTATCGTTGCGCACAGCTCGCCAACTTCAATAAGATTATGCGTTTTTCGGAAAGGCACGTCGTGCCAGCAAAGGAACGCCTTCAGGCTTTTTTCCACAAGTTGCTGTGCATGAAAGACAATATCCTCGGTTATCGGCGGTTTTGCCGTACGGTCGTGTTTCGCGGCGCGTAAATCGACGGTGGCTTTTGCCAGCCACGCCT
Organism: Nitrospinales bacterium; assembly: GCA_023248535.1. GTDB lineage: Bacteria > Nitrospinota_A > UBA7883 > JACRGQ01 > JACRGQ01 > JACRGQ01. Next base: position 67,221 of record JAHFEJ010000005.1, read on the forward strand.
TGACATCGGCCACGCGGGCCGGATCATGCGGCATACAGCAGCTTGCCTTCCCGCTGTATGGCGCTGGGAAAAGAGGCTTTTAAATGCAGGCGCGAATCGAAGGACGACTTTGTCCAGACAAGCACATCCACCGCCGCGCCGATGCCCCATAAATTCTCATAGGCCAGCCGTGTTTTTTTCCTCTCCGGCGGGGCGTCATCCGGCACGATGATCATGAGGTCGTAATCGCTGTCCGCGCCAGCTTCGCCACGTGCAACGGAGCCAAACAGAAAAACCCTTTCGGGGCGGTAGAGTTCCACCAAACGGCGGACTATCTCATTCAGCACCGGATTGTTGATGGAATAAGCTGTTTCCATACGATTTAATCTATCATAACCGGGTTCAATTACACGCTCCCAATGGAAAAGAGCGGTCTTTGCACGGGGGGCGGATTCTAGTATCCTTACGCGGATGGAACAGCCGCAAAACCCCGCCTTCAACTACCGTTGGGCCGCCCCCGG
>JAHFEJ010000062.1 GCA_023248535.1 Nitrospinales bacterium
TTTGAACGGCTTCTTGTGCCCCGCATCAATGCCGGCTATCGAGTGGCATACCTCGTGCGCCAAGACCGCAAGTATTTCTACGGTCACAACCTGCCGGTCGGCCTTCGGCACGTTCCCCATGACAGGGGAAAGAAATATCTCTATCGCGCTGTCGGCCGAGGCCCGAACCGCCCAGCACTGCCCTAAATATTTCCGGCTACCGCGCGGAAAACCGATGGATACCCGCACGTTTTCGGGTATCCCCTGGCCGGTGCATTCAATAAACACCGGCACCAAACACCGAAGAGCGTTTTCCAACCATCCCTGACGCGCCGCGCTCGTGGCGCACTTTTCCCACATTTTTTTGAATCCAACTATCCATTTACCCTTGCTTGTACGCACTACCTTGCGTATAATATCATTATGAATATTAAGGGAAGTGAACGAAGAGCCAGAATCCTCTCTTGCCTTGTGGAGGGCAATAGTATCCGATCCACAGCTAGAATTGCAGGTGTTGCCATCAATACCGTAATCAAGCTCCTCAAGGATGTGGCTATCGCCTGCAAAGACTATCAGGATAAAACCCTCCACGAACTAACCTGCAAGCATATTCAGGTCGATGAAATCTGGTCTTTCTGCTATGTGAAGGAAAAGAACGTACCGAGCCAACTTAAAGGACAACTTGGGTTCGGTGATGTTTGGACATGGACGGCGTTGGACACAAAAACAAAACTCGTACCTTGCTGGCTAGTCGGCGGGCGTGATGCTGAATATGCCAAAGTTTTTATAGATGATTTGGCTTCGCGGATGGCTTCAAGAATACAGCTTACATCGGATGGTCATAAAGCCTACTTGGAGGCGGTTGAGGGGGCTTTTGGAGCAAACATCGACTACGCCCAACTGGTGAAGCTGTATGGTGAAGCCCCTGAAAATGAACGCCGGTATAGCGCATCTTCTTGCATCGGGACTCGGAAAACTTCTATTTCGGGAAATCCTGATTTGACCACCGCCTCAACCAGTCATGTAGAACGGCAAAATCTCACCATGAGAATGTCTATACGCCGGTTTACCCGGCTCACCAATGCATTTTCAAAAAAGCTGGAAAACCATGAATATGCGGTTGCTTTACACTTCATGCATTACAACTTCGCTCGAATTCACAAAAGCCTTCGGGTCACTCCGGCTATGGAGGCGGGAATAGCCGATCATGTGTGGACTTTGGAGGAAATCGTTTCGCTCATTCCAGAGGAAACGGTCAAAAAACGAGGGCCATACAAAAAGAAAAATTCAAACTGATACACTACCCGTCATCGAGGAATATTGCATTTTCAAATGAAACTATTTCCTTGCTGTGTTTATCCTTTATTACATCCGGCAGCTTCAAGTAATCTTGATGGAGGTTTTGGAAAACGCCCTTTTCAAACTTGGGGAACACAAAATGAGAGCAGTCGTAATTCCCCTTATTCCACCTCTTTTTGAATTCTGTCCAGAACTTGTTTATTTCGTTTTGGCTTTTTGTCCAATCCTTTTTTTCTTGCGGGGAGTCCTTAACGGTTTCGAACCAATCATCTTTTTCGCAGTGGAATATGCATTTGGGGTTACCTTCAAAACACTCTCGCTCACAGCCTGTATGAGAACAAACATTTCCACTCATGGGTAGCATGCTATCAAAGCGCTCCTCTTAAGCGCAACCCCGGCCAAAAAAAGCGTTAAATTCGAGGGAAGGGGGAGAGCTTTGATAATATTTCTGGGTGCCGGGTCAAGCCCGGCATGACAGACTGGCATGAGGGGGCGGAGGGTTACGAGAGGTGGCCCCAGACGGTGAGGCCTATGAAGCCGAGCACCGCCATCACCCCCAGCGCCAGCGCGATTTTCCGCTTGGCGTACTGGCGGGCCGGGTTGGGGTCGAGGAACGGTATGGCGAACAGGAAACCGACCGCCACCCCCTGCATGCCGATGCCGATGATTTTGGGCGCCCACGCGCCGATGAACATCAGCTTCTCGGCGATCTTCAGCTCCTGATACGCGGCCAGAAAATACCATTCCGGCTTGATGTGTTCCGGCGTGGTGAACGGGTCGGCCATTTCGTCCAGCGCGGGGGGGAAGACGGTGGCGAGCGTGATGAGGATCAAAAACACCACGATGCAGATGATGGTCTGTTCCACCACATGGCCGGGGAAGAACCAGTGCATTTTCCCTTCGGCGACCAGCCGTTTTTTCTCCTCCATCGGGAGGTGTTTGATTTCGACTTCTTTTTTCATATCACATCGGTCCCGAAATACCCTGCCGCCGTATCTGCAGGAAGTGGGCGATCAGCAGGCCGAAGGTGGCGGCGGGGAGAACCATCACATGCAGCGTGAAAAACCGGCTGAGCGTCACCTGCGAAACGTCCGGCCCGCCCAGCATCAGGCTTTTGGTCAGCGGCCCCACCACCGGCATGGCGCCCGGCGCCTCGGTGGCGATGACGGTGGCCCAGTATGAAAGCTGTGTCCACGGCAGCAGGTAGCCGGTGAACGAAAAGCCCATCGTGAGCAGGAACAGCGCCACGCCGGTCACCCAGTTCATTTCCCGCGGCGCCTTGTATATGCCGCCGAAGTAGATTTTGCCCATGTGGATCATCACCGTTAGCACCATCAGGTTGGCCCCCCAGAAGTGGAGGCCGCGCACCGCCCAGCCGAACGGGATGTCGTTGGTGATGGCGACCACGCTTTTGTGGGCGCTTTGGGTATCGGGCACGTAATAGATCATCAACAGCAGGCCGGTCATGATCTGCATCAGGAAGATGAAGAACGTGATGCCGCCGAAGCATGAAAAAATCCCAAGATGCGTCGGGGCCAGCTTGGTGAATACCTCTTCGTCCAATATCTCTTTTATTTCGAAGCGCCGGTCCAATATTTCAAAACCCTTCAGCACCAACCGGTTGCGCAGCGTGATGGGGCCCAGTTTCAGTTCGTCCATTGTTATGCCTCTTCCACCACGATGGTGCCGGCTTCTATCCGCGCGTTGTAGGCGGTCAACGGCTTGGGGGCCGGGCCTCCCAGCACGCGGCCGTTCTGGTCGTATTTCGCGCCGTGGCAGGGGCAAAGCAGCTGCTTGCTCTCTTCGTGGTATTTCACGATGCACCCCAAATGGGTGCAGACCGCGCTGAGCGCCACCAGTTCGGTATCGCTTTTACGGATCAGCAGGGCGGGCCTGCGCTTAAACGTGAAGAACCGCGCTTCCCCGACATGTACTTCGTTGAGGGCCACCGTATAGGTCTCTTTTTTGCCCCCGCCGCTTTTGGACTCCGGCAGCAGATAGCGCGCCAGCGGATAGAAAACGCCCGCCGCCGCCGCGATGGCCGATCCGATCACCGCCGACCCGACGAACGCCCGGCGCGAGACCGGCGCTTCACTCCAGCTCTTATCAGCTTCTTCCATACGGCGGGCCTCAGCGCCCGAAGCTCCTCTCGGTGCGGGTCATCTCGACGCGCATTTCGGTGTTTTGCAGCAGCGCCGGTTGATAGACGTAGTCAACCCATGCGGTGACGGATATCTCGCTGGGGGTTGCCCCGTAAAAGACGACCTGTTCTTTTCTTTTTTCGCCGGCGGCGATCCGGTTATCCTTGGCGATCACCGCTCCCAGGCCCTGCATGATGTCGCTGTCGCGGGTCAGCTCTTTCCCCTTCCTGTCGAATATGACCTTTTCATATATCACGCTTTTTTTCTGCGACCGGTTATCGGCCCCCGTGACTTGCACGTAGAGCACCAGCTTCCGGGTGGGAATGCCGGTGGGGAGGGAGTGTCCCGCCCCCGAGTTCTCTATTTCAAGGTCCACCACCGTGCGGTCGTTAAACCGTTCGACGTTGCGGATGTTGACCACCACCCCTTTACGGAGCTGTACAATGGAGTGGCCCCCCGCCAGCGAGTGGCTGAACACGCTTATGCGTTCCCCTTTTTGGTTTACCGAGTTTTCCAGCGGCATGTGGCACTGTTGGCACACGGTGCCTTTGGCGGCCTGGGGGCTGTTTTTCCATTCGGACCATGTGCCCATGATCTTCACGCCGTTGGCTTCGTATTCGTGGCAGGCGGCGCAGAGATCGGCGCTGCGGTGGAGTTCGCTCTTTGTACTGGTGTGATAGGAGGTGCTTCCGCCGCCGCGCGGCCCGGCCAGCAGGGTTCCCACTTTGACGTCGAAACGTTTCTTGCCGTTGGGATGAGTGGCGGTGATACTGTGGCAGAAGTGGCAGGTGATCCCCTCGCGCGTGACCGTTTCTTTGAGGTTGGCATCGCCGTTGATTGACGCCACCGGCGCGTGGCATTCCAGGCATATCTGTTTGGCTTTGCCGTCGCTATCCAGGAACGCCTGCATGTACGCCGCCTGGAAAACGGGATCGGTCACCGCCTGGGCATGCATTGAATCCTTCCATTTGCCCAGCACTTCCTTGTGGCACGAGCCGCATTCCTCGGCGCCGGAAACAACCCCGGCTTTGAGGGGCGGAGGGGCGCCGGCCGCGGCCACCGGCATGGCTGATAGCAGAAAGGCGGCAAACGATCCAAAAAGGGCTTTGCAATATCTTGAACTCACGCCATAATTAAAGAACAGCGTGCACGCCATGTCAAACCTAATAAAAGTTGGCTATTCCGGTTTATGAAGAAAAAAGACTATTACAAAATCCTGGGAGTGGAAAAAAACGCCACCTCCGCCGAGATAAAGGCATCCTACCGCAATCTGGCCAAGAAGTGGCATCCCGACAGGAATCCGGGGGATAAGGCCGCCGAGGAGCGGTTCAAGGAGATCAGCGAGGCGTATGCCGTGCTGAGCGATTCCGATAAGCGGAAGCAATACGACATGGTCGGCAGCGAGCGGTTCCACCAGCAGTTCTCGCAGGAGGATATTTTCAGGGGGGGCGACGTTAACGACATCCTGCGCGAAATGGGATTTGGCGATTTTTTTTCAAGCGCCGGTGGCGGTGGCGGATTCCGCATTAACTTCGGGGGGGGCGGTTTCGGCGGCGCCCCCTTTGGGCAGGAGGGCCGGGCAAACAATCTCGACGCCGAGGCGGAACTCAGTATCACGTTTGAAGAAGCCGCCAAGGGAACCCAGAAGGAGCTAGTCCTTCAGGCCGGTTCCAAGCGGGAAACAGTGAAAGTGAAGATTCCCGCCGGCATAAGGAACGGTGAACGTTTGCGGCTTGCCGGCAAAGGGACCCAGGCCCGGGGGCGGCGCGGCGACCTCTTCATACATATAAACGTGGCGCCGCACCCGCTGTTCCGCCGCGAGGGGGACGACATCATCGTCCGCGCCGAGATAGACATCTCCACCGCCCTTCTGGGGGGATCGGCCGAGGTGAATACGCTGGACGGGGTGCGGGCCGTCAAGGTGCCGGCCGGCATTCAGCCATCCCAGAAAATCAGGGTGCGGGGCCAGGGGATCCGCCGGGCGGGCGCCGCCGGTGATCTTTATGTGGAAATCGCCCTCCGCGTGCCGGTTCATCTCACCGACGAGCAGAAACGGTTGGCCGGGGAATTACACCGCGCCGGCTTATAAGGGGAAATTTTATGAAACCGCTATCCGCATTGCTTGTGTTGCTGGCGCTGGGGTGTGCAGCTTTGCCGGCGCGGGCCGAGGACCCTTCCATCGATACCGCCATCGCCATTCTGGAGAAACATATTGCGCGGGATGAGGAAATCATTTCCCGCCCCGCCAATATCGCCGCCACCCGGCAGGCCCGCCAGCGGCTGGGCGACGGATTAAATGAACTGCAATTCGTCATCAACCATTTCGAGCGGCACTTTGGCGAAAACGATCCGCAGATGATAAAGGATTTGCGGCGCATCTACGATCAGGAAGAGACCGAGGCCGGGAACGAGCGCTATTCCCATCGCCAGCTTGAAAGCACCCGCGATGTGGTAATGTCGAATCTCCCCTTAAAAAAGGGGATTCTCAAGCGCGCGCGGGAAATGGTGGGCGGGCAGTAGCCGCGCGCTACCACCAAACGGCGGCCATCCCTTCGTCCACCCATTCGAACGCCTCCATCTTTTCCGGATCAGCCTCGTTAAGAACATCGGTGATCGTCTTGGCGAATTCGGCTTCGTTGTGGAGCAGGTCCTCGTTGCGCCACTGATCCCAGTCGCGCTCCGCAAGGGAGTTATGTTCCGGTCCAGAGCCGGGGTAGCCGCCCTGCCCCACTTTCCAAAGGCTGGCGAAAAGGAACGTCTTGCCGCCGAACATGTCCACCATCTGACGGAACAGTTCGGGACGGAGATGCTCCACCGCTTTTTTCAGCGCCTCTTCGTAGAGGAGGTCTTCTTCATCTTTCTCCAGTTCCAACTGGGCGGCGAAGCTGCCGCCGTTGATATGGGTCACCAGCGTGGGATCCATCCCCAAGCCGTCGGCCCAGTCCACCAGCGGCGGGTATTCCCCTTCTTTCCACGCGATGTAGCAGAACTCCTGGCAGATCACCGCCAGGGTTATCAGCCGCAGCAGTATCCGGTGCCGCTCTTCCGGCGTGGCGTATTCGGCCAGTCCGCGGCGCTCCAGCGATTTCCAGACGATGCGTGCCCAGTTGCGGTCGCTGTGGTCGCCGTAGATGTTGAAAAGCAGGTCTCCCGATATTTTGGTGGCGTCTTCCCATGTGAAAATTTGTTTTTGCGCCGCCATGGATGATCCTCTGTTAAGCCGGCCGGGTGGTCCGGCGGGCGTCCGCATCGCGTTTGCTGAAGATACAGCCGCAATAATCCTGCCGCCGGTAACCGAGTTGGCCGCTGATGCGTACCGATATTTTGGCCCCTTCACGTTTTTTCCAGTCGGCCGCGTCGAACAGCAGGTCGTGCCGCGCGGCGGCTTTTTTGCCAAGCCGGCCGATCATGTTCACATCTTTGCGCGACGAGGTGGAGAGCACCGCTCCGAAACGGCCGATGCCGAGGGCGGCGGCCTGCCGCGCGGCGGCGTCCAGCCGGCCATCGATGCAGAACTCGCAGCGGCGGCCTTTTTCCGGCTCGTCCTTCCATGGGGCGGCCCCGGCCAGCCATTCATCAGGGCGGTATTCGTCCACGATGAGCGGCAACCCTTCCAGCGCCGCCATGCGCCGCACCTCGCCCAGGCGGCTCTGGTATTCCAATTCCGGGTGGATATTCGGATTGTGGAAGTAAAGCGTCACGTCATACTGTTTTTGAAGCGTTTGCAGGGGGTGTGGCGAACATGGAGCGCAACACACATGCAGCAGGTACCTTTCCCTAGCGTCCATGCGAGGAATTATAAACGAGGTCGCCGTCCAAGAAAAGACGGCTTGCGGGGATTATGTGGCTTGTTCGGCGGATTCTTTTTTCCCGCCACTTTCCCCGCCGGAGGGGGAACCCGCCCATTCATCCGCTTTGGGAAGGGATGGGAGTCCGCCGCTATCTTTCCCGTTGACCGCGGCGGAAGCGTCATCCTTTTTCGAGAGGGCATCCAGGAACGCCTGCTGATAGTCCACCATCGTTTTTTGCGCCGACGCCATCATGTCTTGCAAATATGCCGAAAAGGCATCATCGAACTTTTTCACCGCCTCATCGCGGAATTTCTGGAAATCGATGCCATCCCCGTTGACCGGCGGTGGCGGAGACGTACCGGGTGCGCCTGGCGGAATCTGTCCCGGCGGCGGTTGTCCCGGCACCGCGCCAGCGGCATCGGGCTTGCCCGCAATGGCCCCTTGCGCCATATGGATGAAATCGCTTACCGAGCTTTTCAAAAGCTGCTTCGCCCCGTCGAACGCCGAACCGTCCACGCCCGTGGTTTTGGCCAGTTCGTTGAAAAGGTTATCGGCGCTTTGGGTGAAATTTTGCAGGTCCTTTTCATTGAGCGAGGAAAGCTTGCTGGCCGCCCCGACGAATTGGTTCAACACGTCGCTCCCCAGCGATCCCATTTTTTTCGCGGTGGAGTCAAGCTGTGTGATGAACGACATGTCGAAGTGATAATCGGCCTGAAACCGCTTTTCCACGCTGGTGCGCAGCTCCTGATACCCGTTGGCCGATTTGTTCGACACGGTGCTGCTGTAACTTTCGGCCAGCGCGAAGTGCATGTCCATCTGCAAGCGGCCCGCCAGCAAACCCCCCGCCTGGGATGGGCTGGCCGGCGCGGCCGCGGGGGCCGGAGTGAATGCGTTTTGCGCATCCCCGGCCCCGTTAGCAGCGGAACTTGAGGTATCGAGAACCGCCGGAACCGGTTGGCTTTGGGCCGCCAGTCCCGCTATGCCTTCAATCTTCATGTATGTCTCTCATCAACTGGATATATCGGAGTAGGGAAATATTTCCTTGAGTGTTTTATTGCGGTGGGCAGGGGGTTATAATACGCCAATGATACGAACCATTATGACGGGTTTTGTGGCGATAACGCTTTTAGTTACGTTGGGTTATGCCGATACGAAGACGCTGGAGACATTCACCTCCGCGGGCGAGGGGGATGTTGAAATCGTACATTCCGATTATATTGATGCGCGCATTAACGCAAAAAACATGGCTACCCAAAAGGCTCTCTGGAAAGTTATAGAGCAGCTTCTTCCCCCCCAGGAAGTGGCCGACCGCTTCGATCAAATTCAGTCCGCCGTCGTCGCAAAGTCGGTTGACTTCGCGCAGAAATACAAATTCACCGATGAAATGATTTTGCCGGACAACGTAACCTACCATGTCGCGATGGAGGTGACATTTTTCGCCGATCAGGTGCGCGCGGCGCTGGAGGGGTTGAGCACCGCCGTGAGCCAGCGCAAGCGGGTGGTGGTGGTGATAGACGAGCGGGCGATGGACGGGGTTTCCGACGCGAATTTCCTGATGACCGGCAGCATGACCGAAGACCGGCTGCGGCAGGCAGCGGGGGACGCCGGTTACAAGGGGATGGCCCGCGCCGAAGTGCGCGCCCTCGGCAACGACCCGCAGGCGGCCAAGGCGGCGGAGGGGGATGCCGATGCCGTGCGGTGGGTGGCGGCGCAGTTGAAGGCCGACTATGTGATCACCGGCACCGCGCGGGCCGCCGCCTCCGGCACTGGCATGATGGGCACTACCAAGCTGAACATTTATGCCCCCGATGGCAGCGTGGTTTGGGCCAAGGATATCACCGAAAGCGCCCCCGGCAACGGCGGGCCCGACCGTTTCAGGGTGATCCGGCTCTGCGCCGACAAAGCCGCCGTGATGGTTTCGGAACTGTTAGCTTCCCGCAAGTAAGCTGTACGCCTTTGCGCAAAAGGGCTTTTCCCCGGCATGTACCCTCTCCGGAAGGTGAGAGTCAGCCTTCGTGATTGGAGCGGAGGGCGGCGATTTCCGCGGCGAGGTTCTCCACCCGCAGGCGGAGGAGGAACAGCGTGGCGAACAGCGCACCGAAGGCCAGCAGGCAGACGCGCAGCGTGTTGAGCATCTCCGGCGGCATGCCGGGTTCGGCCAACGATTTGATGACCACCGGGTGCATGATGCTTCCCCACATCTTTATGGCGAAGTGGACGACCGGCACATCGAGAAAACCGACAATGCCGAAGACCGCCGCGTAGCGCGCGCGTGTCATCTGGTTATCTATCGTGCTGCGCAGGATGAGGTATCCCGCGTAGATGATCAACAGTATCAGCGCGGTAGTGAGCCGCGGTTCCCATATCCACCATGCGCCCCAGCGCTGTTTCCCCCAAATCATGCCGGTGACGAGCATCAGGCCGCAGAAAAGCACGCCCAATTCCGCGCCCGTTTTGGCAACCCGGTCGAAGAGCATTTCTTTCTTCCAGAGGAAAAGGAAGCTTCCCGCGAAGGTGACAAAGAAACCGAGGTAGGCCATGATGGCGGTCGGCACATGGAAATAGACGATGCGGTAGACGGCGGTTTCCCCCGCCGCTTCCGGCGACCAGACGAGGGCGAGGTACGCCCCCAAAAGCATCAGCGCCGCCGAAGCGCCAAGGCTGCCGTACCGCACGAGGGCGGTATCAGCGAGCTTTAGCGCTTTTTCTAAGAGCTTCAAGTTCTTCGCCCAGTTTGGCCGTCTTCCGGCCGATCAGGAAGACGTAGCCGAACAGTACCAGCCAAATAATTCCGTAGGCGCCAAATAAATAGTTCATAGTTCATCCATGATATATTCAAAAACCAGCGCCGAAACAACAAAAAATATCACGTCATACGCCGCCAGCAGTTTCAGGCGGCCCATATACGTATCCGGTTCGCCGCCCGTCAGCAGTGCGGCGGTGGCGCTGGCGGCGAATATCAACAGCGGCACCAGCAGCGGCAGCAGCAGCACCGGCAGCAGGATTTCCCGCGCTTTCAGGTTCACCGACATGGCGGCGATCAGCGTACCGAGCGTCATGAATCCGATGTCCCCCAGCAGGAAAACCGCCGTTTGCAGCGTGAAATGCTCCATCACATTGAGGTTGTACAGCACGATGAAGACCGGGATGGTCATTATCTGGATGATGACGAGGAAGAAGAGGTTCCCCAAAAACTTGGCGATGAAAATGGCGGTGCGGTCGACCGGCGAGAGGCCCAGCCCCTGTATGCAGTCGTTCTCTTTTTCGATGAGGAACGAGCGGCCCAGGCCGAGCGTGCCGGCGAACAGGAAGGCTATCCAGAGGATGCCGGACGCCAGCTCCGGCGTGTTCTGCGGATTGATCTTGAAGGCGAAGTTGAAGATGACGATCACCAGCAGGGCGAACATGAAGGTGTGGCCGAGGAACTCGCGCGAGCGGAACTCCGTCTTCATGTCCTTGAGCAGGATTGCGTGGGCGGTGCGGAGAATCTCGTTCATGTCCCCACCTTTTCGAGATAGATTTTAAGGAATGTGGCGGCATCCATGCCGTTCACCGGCTCGTCGTGCACTTTCCGCCCCCCCTTGAGTATCATGGCGCGGGTGGCCGCGGCGATGCCCAGCGGGATGTCGTGCGTGATCATCAGCACCGTTTTTTTCCGGCGGTGCAGGCCGGAAAGGAGTTTTTGGAACATCACCGCGCTGTGGTGATCCAGCCCGGTGAACGGCTCGTCAAGGAAGATGAAGGCCGGGTCGGCCACCAGCGCGCGGGCGATGGAAAGGCGCTGTATCATGCCGCGGCTGAAGTTGCGGACGAGGTCGTTTTTCCGTTGATCCAGCTCCACGCTTTCCAGCAGTTCCGCGGCGCGCGCTTCCCTGTTTTCCATGCCGTACATCTCGGCGTAAAAGACGAGGTTCTCGAATGCGGTGAGATTGTCGTAGAGGTAGCTTTTGTGGCTGATGACGCCGATCCGCTTGCGCACCGCGGGATCGTGCGCGTCCGATTCCCCCACGGTGGCGGCACCGGAGGTGGGACGGGTGATGCCGCAAAGGATTTTCAGAAGCGTGGTTTTCCCCGCGCCGTTGGGACCAAATATGGTGATGAAATCCCCTTCGTTCACGGCCAAATCCACGCCGCGCAGTGCCACGAAGTCGCCGTATTTTTTCCCCACCTTCTGGCAGATGATGCTGGTTGTTTGCATCGCGCCATTATCCACGATTATTACTCCGGGCGGAGAGGATTTCGCGCAGGAAAAAAAGCGCCTCGTTGGCGGCCCGTTCGCGTATCGTTTCGCGCGATCCGGCAAGATTCAGGCGGCGCACCTGCACCCACCCTTCGGCGGCGGCCGCCACATAGACCAGGCCAACCGGTTTTTCCTTTGTGCCTCCGCCCGGCCCGGCAACGCCGGTGACGGCAAGGGCGTAATCGGTTTTCAACCCGGTGCGCGCCCCTTCCGCCATCGCCTCGGCGCATTCACGGCTCACCGCGCCATGCTTTTTAAGGATGGCGGCCGGGACGCCGAGCGTTTTTTCTTTCACGCCGTTGGCGTAGCTGATGATGCCGCCGCTGAAGTAATCGCTGCTGCCGGGGACGGCCGTGATTTTTTTTCCAATGCCGCCGCCGGTGCAGCTTTCCGCCACGGCGAGCGTTTTTTTGCGCTTGCGCAGAAGGCGGCCCACCGCGCTCTCGATGGTCTCATCGTCGACGCCCCACACATGGGGCTTGATGGCGGGGTAGAGCAGCGCGGCGGCTTTTTTCAGCCGGGCTTGGGCGGCGGCGGAGGTTTTTCCGCGCGCCAGCAGGCGGATGTCGACGCGCCCGTAGCCGGGCAAGAAGGCGATATCGGCCAGCTGCCGTGCTTCGTGCAATTCTTTCATTTTCTCCATCAGCGCCACCTCCCCCATGCCTGCCGTATGGAAGGTTTTTTCGGCAATGTACGCTCCGCCGTGACGTATCAATTTCGGCGCCTCGTGCTCCAGCATGTACAGCGTCTCGTGCGGAACCCCCGGCAGGGCCAGCACCCTTTTTTGGAAGAAGAGGCCGGGGGCCGCCCCCATCGTGTTGCGCACCGCCACGGCGGCGGTGGGGATGTTGGCATAATCGCGGTTGATGCCGGGCATCGGTTTTCCCATGCGCTTGAAGAACGATTCCACCTGGCGTAACACGGCGGCATCGAATTTCACGCCGCACTTGAACAGGCGGCAGAGCGCCCCCTTGGTGAGGTCGTCGTGCGTGGGGCCAAGGCCGCCGGTCACCACCACGATATCGGCGCGGCGCATGGCGGCGCGGACGGCCGCGGCGATGGCGGGGACGGCGTCCCCCACGGAGGATTTTTCAACGATGCGCCAGCCGCGCCGCAGAAGGAACCGGGCGATGGCGGCGGCGTTGGTATCCGTCACGAGGCCGGTCATGAGTTCGTCGCCAACCGTTACGATGGCGGCGGTTTTGGAATTGAGGGGAGCCTGTTTCATCGGCCGGGCCGCGGGGGCGGGAGCTTAGCGCTCCTGCACGTACGATACCCGGTCGCCCATCTTCACCGCGGATTTGGAACTGATGACGACGGCGGTGGCGGTTTTCTCTTTCACCGTGATCACCAGCAGCCGGGCGATATCTTTCAGGATGCCGTGGGCTTCATCGTCACGGTTTTTGTCGTACTCGGTTACCTTGAACACGTCGGATTCCCTGACGCCATGCTTGCGCCCGACATCGAGATATACCGTGTCATCCTGGGATATGCCTTCCTTGCCGTAGCGCACATGGACGACTTTGCCTTCGACGGTTTTATCTTCCAGCGGACGGTCGGGATCCATCTTGGGCGGCTGCACGTCGAAGCGGGGTATCAGGCCGTCGCCGATAAAGATCATGTCAAATCCCCGGTCCACATGGGCCAAGGCAACTTCTTCCTTCAACTCTGTCACCGTTATCAGGCCGGCCATGCCCACGATATACCCGGCTTCCTCGCCGGTATCGGGATCAATTACCGCCGAGGTCCGGTGGTAGATGTAGAACTGATCCCCTTTTTGTACGCCGGCCTTGCTTCCCTTGTTGATGTAAATGTTGTCGCCGGGGGAGGCCGCCCGTTTATCGGCCTGCTGAAAATCGGCGACCGAACCGAACGGATGATCGTATGGGGTGAGGTAACCCGCCGTTAGCAGTGTTTCGGTGGTGATGACGGGGCGCTCTTTTTCGTAAAAAAGGGCGCGCGGCACATCGCGTTTTTGCACCTGGCCCGCCAAGGGCGTTTGCGGCTTTGAATGCTCCAGTTCCACGCTGACAGGCCCCGCGTGGGCGGCACCGGTCAGGGCGGCGGTTAACACCAGCGAGATTAACAGGTTATGGCGCATGGGGCAATTATACACCGTATCATGGGGGGCAATGCAAACCGTTTTCCGGTGGCGGGGGCTTTTGGGGTATAATCGCCCCCATGAGAAAAATCAGGGTGTTTGAGCTGGCAAAGACCAAGGATATTTCCATCAATCACGCCGTGGAATTGCTGGCCCGGAAAGGGATCGCCAATGCCTCGGCCATCACCTATGTGGATGCCGACATCCTGAACGATCTGCCGGACGCCACCGCGCGGGAAAGCGCCGCCGCCCCCGCCGCGCCCGATGCATCGCCGACATTGGAAGAGACGCGCAATGCGTCGGCCGCGCTGGCCAAGCGCCTGTCGCGGCGCGAGTACGGGCCGGATCCGTCCGCCCCCCGGCGTGACGGGACGGTGGGGAACATGAACGCCCTGCTGGCGGTGGTCTTGAGTATCGTCACGCTGGCGCTGACCGCGTTTGTCTTTTTGAGCGAGCGCGACGACCGGGCCGAACTGCGGCAGGTGGTGGCCGATGTCGCCGCCATGAAAGCATCCACGGAGAAAGTGGAAGAGATCGTCGTTAACAACCGGGCGCAGATCATGGAAATGCGCGACCAAGTCTCCGGCATGGAAAAGCGGATATACGAATTCAAGCGAAGCTCGCTGCTGGCCCAGATCAAAAGCCAGGGGGTGGTGCTGCGTGCTTTATCGGAGAACCTGAAAGAGCCGCTGAAGGGGAGGGCGTTGACGCTCTCCACCAAACTCTCCCAGTTTTAGCGGGTTTCTCCTTAAACGATTATTCTCCCCGGTAGAGGCGGCACTCCTGCCGCCTATTGGCGCACCAGCGCCAAGAAACCCAGCGGTCGCAAGGCGGCCCGTTATATTGCTTAGTTCACAATTTTATTTTGTTCTTCACAAACGCCATGAACTTTTCAGCCTTTTCGACTGCTTCTTTCGCCTCGGCAAGCGGTATCTCACGCCAATCGTCAGGGTATCGCTCCGTTACGGCATAATCTGTTAACGGGTACAAAACACTTTTCCATGCTTCAAAAGAGCTATCCCCCTTGACGCATCTATTAAGCAGTTTCGTTAAGTCATGTGTTTTTTCGATGTGTTCGCCGGAAAATGCAAAAAAGGCTTTTAGTGATTTCTCCGCGCATTGCTGCGCGTGGAAACACGCGGTATCCGTTATATACGGCTCCTCTTTTAAAGCGCGGCGGGCTGTTTCAAGGTCATGACCGGCTTTTATAAGCCATCGTTCAACGGTCAATCGCTTTTCTTCATCCATAGCACACCACGCCTGTTTCAGCTACTTCACGGGCAAGAGTGGTGGCGACGGCTTTGAAATTTTCAAGGTATTGGGGAGTTACAACAATAACATCCATTGAAAAGTCGCGGTCAAGAAATAACCTTTGCACTTCTAATTGCACTTCCCGCGTGGACTTTGGGCCGGAATAGACCACCATGAGGTCGATATCGCTTTCCGGTGTCGCCGTGCCTCTGGCGCGGGAACCGAAAAGGATTATCTTGTCGGGGCGTATCGCTTCGGCGATCTTTTTTGTTACCAGTTCAACTAGCGCATCCATGCCTAAACTATATGGAATAAATGGCTTTATGGCAAGCTCTCAGGAAGGGGAACGTATGCCAAAGCCCAGAGGGGGGCGGGCCTTGTATGGCCATATCCCCCTTTCGCCTGTGGCTTAAAGGGATGCGGTGTTTTCAAACTGAAGCACTTCACCAAAATGCTATAATGCAAGACGTGACCCCAAGCTCTTGTACAAATCGTGACGTGGGAAGTATCTTTGTAGAAGCAGAAAGTTCAGATGTAGGTGCGGTTGAATTTTATAGAGCAATTGGTGGCCAAGAAGTTGCTGCAAATCATTTTAACTTATGAAAAACAAAAACATACAAATAATTTCGTTCAACTCCTCAAAAAAGTGGGAAGATTGGCTTGCAAAAAATCACAGCGTGTCAGATGGGATTTGGCTCCAGATTTTTAAAAAAGATTCTGGTAAAAAAACAATAAGCAACGACGAGGCGCTTGATAGCGCACTCTGTTATGGCTGGATTGATGGACAAAAAAATAAACATGACGAAAGGTCTTGGATCCAGAAATTTACGCCAAGAAGAAGTAAGAGTATTTGGTCAAAGCGAAATAAAGAGCATATCGCCCGCCTTACCAAAGAAAACCGTATGAAATTAGCGGGGTTGAAAGAGGTCGATGCTGCCAAGACTGATGGCAGGTGGGATGTGGCCTATGACTCTCCAAGCAATATGACTATTCCAAAAGATTTTATTGAGGCGCTCTCAAAAAATAAGAAAGCCAAAGATTTTTTCAAAACATTGAATAGAGCAAATCTCTACTCTATTGCTTGGCGTCTGCAAACCGCTAAAAAACCGGAAACGAGAGCTAAGCGCATGGAAACCATTCTCAGCATGATGGCACAAGGCAAAAAATTCCATGGATAAATACATTGCATTATTCATCATTTTTGTAGGATGCGGGGAGCTGAACCTCAAGTTTCACCTCTACTTGGTCAATCTGGCCTAACCCGTCAAGTATGGCTTTCAAAACATCGGCATCGATTTTCTCCCCGCCACGGTAATCCTGATTGCCATCAAGTCTGCCGGTTAACAGCCTTAAAAATATCCTGTAAAACTCAAAACGTTCTTTCTCCCCCAGCAAGTGAACTCCCGGCACCCATCCGAGCCAACCCGATATATGTTCTTTCCGGTATGTCGTTGACAGGTGCATCCTGGGGCCCCCTAATGCCAAGCTGTCGAAGGGTGAATCCAAGCCAAGTCTTTTTGGCGCGTTCAGCTATTGATTCCTGCACTGATAATGTCCTATACTGCCCCCAAGGGGGTAACATATGCGGCCTTTGGGAAATCCTGGAGAATTGGAACGGCGTCGTCTCGAAGCGGTTAAGTTGTTACGGAGT